>NZ_JCBCDA010000141.1:0-1428 GCF_059865615.1 Petrocella sp.
GGTGCAGATGCTTTTGCGAAGATCATGTCCTATATAGGAACTGCACACAAACACGGAATTAATACATTTGTAGCAGTGAAACAAGCGTTAAATGGTCAGTCTGATTTCATTTTTGAATAAGGGGCGACTGAACAGTTACAAAACAGTTTATTAAAGAACGTCTTTCTAACCATAAAGAACCAGCTTCAGAAGATATACGATTTGAAATCTTCATGATGTTGATAAAAGAAAGAAAACTACCCTTTGAAAAATGATAAGCCTATATTTGCCGACTTCTTTTTGAAATTAGGGGGGAAAGCTGAAAATCCTAATAAATATTTGATCTCAGGCATAAGTCAAGGTTTATTGGAACACTATTCACGGATACAGACTTCTAAGGACGGTAAGCCGTTTCAATTAAAATTAAATCTTAAATTCTTTGAACATAAGAAGTATAAAAACAATCCACAAGAATTGGTAAAAGCTTTACAATCAATATCGCCAGATAACCTTTCTAATGCGAAAGCAATTACGGAATATATGGTTAAGGCGTCAAAACTATATAGTTGAACTTTCACCTACCATATGTAGTTATGAATGTATCAACGTAATCTACATATGGTAGGCGAATTTAGTGAAACTTAGTTTTGACCCTTTAACCATATATGATTAAAAATAATTTTATTGAAGCACTCGAAGTTATTGTAGGCTGGGGACTTATTCATAAGAAAAATCGTATCAAATTCATAGCGTATGCAACTGAAAATAAATGTAAAGCAGCTGGTGCATACTTAGAGTCTATTTAAATAGTAACTAAGAAGGTGACCAAGTGTTGAATTTTAAGAATGATGGTGATTGATTGAACGTTTATTAGATAATAAGTTACGGTGTTCCTTTCTTGACACTAATATCATCATCTTTCTGAAAGCTAATCCAAAATTACTAACTATATTAATAGAACCATGGTAATCGATGTTACGCCAGTTAAAAGGAGGCTATTAAAATGGGTAATTATAAAGGTGAAGTTAAAAATGGAAAAAGACATGGGCAAGGAATAACTTATAGAGAAGATGGGACGATAGCATATGAAGGTGAATGGGTAGAGGATAAACCACATGGTATCGTGACAGAAGCATATCAGCAAATAGTGATTTTCTATCCTGCTCTGATTTCTTTGCAAATTCTTTACAGAGATTATTAATCATGCCCTTGGAGATGTTGAGTTTTCCATTGTAATAAACATCCGCATGATATTCTGTTACATCCAATAGCAAACGTATTCTCACCTGCTGCTTTACAATCGTTTTTGATGTCTTTTTAAAATCAGAATCATCAAGAACTTCCTGTGGCGGAAGTAGTAGGATGGGTTCGGAAGTTGGAACCTGCTTTTTTCTACAATGTCCCTTATGCCCTGGCTGAGCGCAGTGAAGAGTTTTCATAATCACGATT
>NZ_JCBCDA010000001.1:0-54815 GCF_059865615.1 Petrocella sp.
TTTGACTTGAGCTTGCGCTCTTGTTACTAAAAAACCAAGCTTGCTTTTGCTACATAATGAATTACATAGCGTCCGTTTTAAATTACTTTTTGATAGGTTGGTTTACTGTTCAGTTTTCAATGTTCAGGTCTTTTACAGCCCTCTGTCTATAAGGCTTCACTTCTTGCTTTCTACTTCGTTACCTCTTGGGGCAACAGAGAGAATTATATCATGTATGACTACCTAAGTCAACAAGATTTTTAATTATTTTATTGTTGTTTTTAGCTTATTTTTTAGCCATATAAAAACAATAAACGGAGAAGGAGGGATTTGAACCCTCGCACCGCGTAAACGATCTATACCCTTAGCAGGGGCACCTCTTCAGCCACTTGAGTACTTCTCCAAACTGAATTATCTTTTTCAAGCATAAATTCATAATCTACTTGAAGTATTTAATTATAATAAACGCTATGTTTTACAGGCGCAAAAGTAATTATACTAAAGCAAAGGACGCATGTCAATACATTTTACCAAGTTTTTTACTTTTATAAAAGTACTTCCAAAATCCTATAATACAAGGCTTTTTCATCTTCTAAACGTATATCTATATATGGTAGGAAACACTAGATAAATGTACTATATATAGAAGAAAAGAAGATGTCAATTAGAAGCGACATCTTCTTTTCTAGTTTTTCTTCATTATAATGGTTAAAGGGTCTAACTAAGTTTCACTAAATTCACATACCATACATAGATTAGGTTAATATATTCGTAACTATATATGGTATGTGAAAGTTCAACTATATAGTTTTGACGCCTTAACCTTATAATTAATTGGTTCTATCGTTGACCTTTGTCATAAGGTTCCCCTGCGGCTTTAGGACCAACTGCCTTATTACTAAATACGACCAGTGCAATAACAGTTAGAATATAAGGCAATGATTTAAAATATTCCATTGGTAATTTTGACAAGAAGCCAATACTGGTTGAATAAATGCTAAGAATCTGCGAGAATCCAAAAAATAAACTTGCACCTAAAAGACCTAGCGGTTTCCACTTACCAAAAATTAAAGCTGCAAGAGCAATAAATCCAGTACCATGAATACTCATGATTGTAAACTGAGTATCTTGAGTTAATACCATAACCCCACCACCCAGTCCAGCAAGACATCCAGATAGTATAACACCAATATAACGCATCTTATAGACACTGATACCCATACTATCAACAGCATGAGGATGTTCACCTGTTGCTCTTAGTCTAAGTCCAAAAGGGGTTTTATAGAGCACATACCAACTAATTAAAACCAAAGCCAATGCCAAAAATACAGTTGGATACATATTGGTAAAGAAGATTTTTCCAATAATTGGAATCTCACTTAATTCACTATATGTTCTTTTAACAAAACCTTGTCTAAAGGTTTGTGTTCTTTGTTGTCCAAAAATAATTTGTGATAAGTAAATGGTTAAACCACCTGCAAGTATATTAATGGCAGTACCAGATATGACCTGATCACTGCTTAAATGTATACTCAAATAAGCATGTATAACAGATATAAACCCTCCAGCCAATGCACCAATCAGCAAGGATATCCATGGTGCAAAACTGGTTGTTCCTTCTAGAAATACAATGGTCGTTGCGGCAGTAAAACCACCAATCATCATCATACCTTCAAGGGCAATATTTACAACACCGCTACGTTCTGAAAACATACCACCAATCGCTGTGATAATAATCGGTGTTGAATAAATTAACGTCAAAGCTAACATCGAGTAAAGTATATCCATTTTACTTTGCCCCCTTTATACGTTTTAGAATAATTTTTATACCATTTTGCATCGCTACAAACAATATAATTGTAGAACTGATAATTATGGCAATATCTCTAGGTATACCACTGGATTGCATAACCGGTTGAGCAGCGTTTAGTGACCCAAAAAGTAAACCACCAAACAGAGAACCTAAGGCAGTGTTCCCACCAACAAGTGCGACGGCTATACCTTCAAAACCATAATTTTCAAAGCTTCCAAGTACTCGACCGTAACCAAAAGTACCAATTGCAATAACAGTTCCGGCTAAGCCGGAAAAAGCTCCTGCAATGGCCATAGACAAGGCTGCATTGCGTTCCACCTTCATCCCAGCATATTTAGCTGCATGAGGGTTATATCCTACAGCTTTTAGTTCATAACCAAAGGTTGTCTTTTCAATAATATACCAGAATATGAAAATAGCTATAATTATGAGGATAAAGCCCCAATGTAACCTGGATCTATTGGTCATTTCAACTAGAAAATCACTTTTTAAGGTTGCGCCTGCAGGTAGTGACACGGATTTTACATTATCACTACCTGGTAATTGTTTTAAGTAATAATTGGTTAAATACAATGCTGTGTAATTCATCATAATGGTGACAACAACCTCATGTACGTTGAATTTGGCCTTAAGTATACCTGGTACAAATCCCCATATGGCACCCGCTAAGGTACCAGAAAGTATAACCACTGGTAATAATATAAAACCTGGAAGGTCTAAGGTCACACCTACTGCCACTGAGGCAAAAGAACCAACTAAAAGTTGTCCTTCTGCACCAATGTTGAACAAGCCTGTTCTAAACGCAAATGCTACAGATAAACCCGTTAGTATAATAGGCATCGCTGACACAAAATACTCTCCAACATATCTAGAATTAAAAATACTTCTTCCACTTCCAATACGGCTAATATCAATCCCAAGAACACCTCTAATTAAAGAAGTGAATAATTTGATTGGATTTTGTCCTGTTAGGATTAGGATAATTGATCCTACAAAGAAACCTAAAAAAATAGCAATCGCAGGAATGACAAACTTATGATTCTTCTCATTTGTGATGAAATCGATAAATTTCTTCATAATCTAATCAACTTTCCCCTTTCTTGAACCGGCCATCATCAAACCAAGCTCGTTCTCATTTGTTTTATTTGCATCAACGATGCCGACAATCTCGCCCTCATATATTACCGCAATACGGTCAGAAAGATTCAATACTTCTTCCATCTCTAAAGACATGAGTAAAACTGCTTTTCCACCATCTCGTTCCCTAACCAGACGTTGATGAATATATTCTATTGCACCTACATCTAACCCTCTAGTTGGTTGCGCTGCTATTAATAGCCTTGGAGAACGTTCTACTTCTCTAGCGATAATGGCTTTTTGCTGATTACCTCCAGACATGGATCTTGCACTTGTAACACTGCCTTGTCCACTTCTTATGTCGAATTCTTCAATTAAAAAGTCTGAATGCTTTCGTATAGCCTCTGGTTGCAAAATACCTTTCTTTGACAACGGTTCTTGAAAATAACTTTGAAGAGCCATATTTTTTTCTAAGGAGAAATCTAAAACCAGTCCATATTTATGTCGGTCTTCAGGAATGTGTCCAATGCCTTTTAGGGTTCTCTTTCTAATAGAATCGGAAGATATATCCTCTCCGTCAAATAATATCTTGCCCGATTCAATCTTTTCTAGCCCTGTTATACCCTTAATTAATTCTGATTGGCCATTCCCATCAATACCTGCCACACATAGTATTTCTCCGGCTTTTACTTCAAGATTAAGATTTTTAACCGCCATAAGATTTCTGGAATTTTTTATATTTAGATTTTCAATTTTTAACACAATATCTGAAGGCGTAGCAGGTTCTTTATCTACTTCAAAACTAACTTCACGACCTACCATCATCTCAGCCATCTGTTCTTCAGTAGTCTCTGATACTTTAACAGTTCCAATATATCGACCTCTCCTTAATACTGTACAATGGTCAGCTACCATAGATATTTCTTTTAACTTATGAGTGATGAGTACAATAGATTTTCCTTCTTTAACCAACTCACGCATAATACCCATTAACTCTTTGATCTCTTGAGGTGTTAATACCGCCGTAGGTTCATCGAAAATTAATATTTCTGCATTTCTATAGAGCATTTTTAGTATTTCTACCCTTTGTTGCATACCAACAGTAATGTCCTCAATTTTTGAATGAGGGTCTACTTTTAAGCCATACTTTTGACTGATTTCCAATACTTTGTTAGCAGCTTTTTCAATATCTATACGCCTAAAAGATTTAGTAGGCTCTAAGCCTAAAATAATATTTTCTGTAACTGTAAAATTGTGGACAAGCTTAAAATGTTGATGTACCATACCAATGCCATTTTTATTTGCCACGTTTGGATTGCTGATATCAACTTCTTTACCGTGAATTTTAATTGTTCCTTTTTCTGCCTGATATAATCCAAACAAGACACTCATTAAGGTTGATTTTCCCGCACCATTTTCTCCCAGCAACGCGTGAATTTCTCCCTTTTCGACCCGTAAGGTTACATCATCGTTTGCTTTTATGCCTGGAAATTCTTTAGTGATATTCAGCATTTCAACTACGTATTCCATAACACTTCTCCTGTCTAATTTTTAATAACTTATATTATAAGGTGGTTAAAGGGTCAAAACTGATTTTTGATACCTTTACCATTATGACTGATAATACCGTAATCCCTTCACTATTAACTCTGTAACTTAAAGTTATGGAACCCTTTTTGACTCAAATAAGTGCCATACGCTAGAAATTCCTCATCTTTCATGATAGCATCACCGATTAATGCCGCTTGTGCCTTTTTTAATCCTGTGACATGGGCTCTTATTAGTCTATAAGATACATGATTATATCCCTTTAATCGATCAACCACCTTATTTAGTGTATTAATTTGATCCATGTGCTTATTTAGAAGAACCGTCCTAACTTCAATGACTTTATCTATTTCAAGTAACTTTTCTAGGTTTATCAAATGAGTCTGACCCTTTACACCACATAGTTGTTCAATGTTATCGACCGCTTTGATATCCAATAAAAAACCGTCAATATTATTGATCAAAGGTAACGTCGCTTCAAAATCAAAGAAGCCATTAGAGTCAATATATACGGTTAACCCGAGAGATCTTATTTTTTTACATAAACCCGTTAAAAAATCAGTATATAAGGTAGGCTCACCTCCAGACAAAGTTACACCTCTTATATATGGACGATAACTCTTTATTAAAACCATTAAATCGTCTAAGGTATATTCCTTTGCTTTTGGAGTTGATTGATATGGGCATATCATTATACACTTATCACATTTTGTACATAATTTCTCTTTATATAGAACTAATCCTGACTCAATACTTAAAGCTTTACTTGGACAGTGTTCAACACAAATGCCACAATGCCTACATTTTTGAATCGTTTCACTGTTATGGCAATAGAGGCAATTTAGCTGACACCCTTGAACAAAAATACTACATCGGTTACCTTCTCCATCTACATTCGAAAATGGGATAATCTGATTCACTAAAATCTTCTGATTCACTCGAAAGTCCTCGTTTGTCTATTAAATACATTTGCATTATTATTGGTACCACTACCGAATATATCCGTATCTCTTAAAACAACTTCATTATTATTGAACCGCTCAACATCACTACGCTTTACCAAATATCCCGTTACTCTAATCAAATCAGAGTTCTGTAAATAAGTCGTAATATAACGATAGCCTTCTGAAAATGAACCCTGAATAATATCAAGAAGGGCTTCTAAATGATCTAGATAAGTTTGGTCGAATGCAAATAAGTCACCTGTTCCTGCTTTAAAATACTTATGGAAGGTTGCCGATTGAGTTAAGTGAAGGGGCAATATAGGTTCTTGACCTACTTTAACACGATGTGCCGGTGTGTTATCTTTATCTTCTGGACTTAAGTCCGCGCCAACTTGTGCATGAAGTAGATAATGGCCATCGGTTCTTTGAAGATAGGGCGCTTCATGCTGACTTACAATATGCTCAAGTGTCGATAAAATTTTATGGCCTATTTCATCACCTAAATCTGATTGGCCAAATGTTTCTTCTATCTTTTCTAACTTTAATAAATGATTAACTGCGTCTGCTAAGCCTACAATACCAAACATAGCTGTAAAATTATCTTGACTTATAAAACCTTCTTTAATTAAAAAAGATGTTTCAAAAAAATGACTTTGCTCTACCATATATTTGACACGCTTGTCCATCATAGTTGCCATATTCCGAGCAACTATAGGCAATATTGATTCCATAAAATGTTCTATTGAAGTTGCTTTCTTAACCATTGTACCAAGTCTTAGTCTTAAGAGTGTATAAGCACCACCCCCTAATGGCAATGCATTATAACAACTAACAATTCCATGGTTACCGACATCTTTTTGATACATAACTTGATTGCTGAAAGATGGTTTTGCAGCAAGCAAACATGTCCTTAATGCTTCTAAGGCAAAATCTTTTGATGTTAATGCTGCATCATATAGTAAGGTCAAATTAGGCGTTGGGTTCTGTAACTCAATTACCGCTTTTAATATTAAGTGACCCGCTCTAGTCTCATGTGGACCAATGTTCCCATGACAAAAAGAATCGACAATTGTTTTATCGATGTGATTTAAAAATCTTTTTATTTTAATGTAGTCAGAGGCCTCATCACGAATAAAAGGATCTATGAGTTGATCCAATCTACCTATATACACAGGAAATGATGTGATGGATGGTACATGACTATATAATATCAAAAGCCCATCTAGTAGTTGATCTAAGTCTATTGGAGGTTTAATGTCTAAGAATTCACAGCCATTTTTTACAAATATATCATAGTCAGGTACGATGTATCTCGGTCTATAAGGTAAATAGCCTTCATTTAAATCACAAATCATGTCATTTTCAATATACTTCATCTCTTCATCTGTGTAACCTAATGACTCTCTCGGATCAATAAGTCTTTCTCCAATATTTGCCATTGAAAAAAGTTTTTGTTGATAAGTCATATTGGTTGCAGATGCTGTTAATGCAAAATCATTTAAGACAGATCTCATTTTTTCACCTCGTCATCTTTAGAATTAATCTATTTTTTGGATAGTTACAATAGTATAATGACCATCACCACCTAGATTTCTAAGTAACAATGGTCATCATGCCACACAGCATGATGATTGAAGATAAAAAGCCAAGACTAAATCGTCTTGGCTTTGTTTAAGAAAATAAACTATTTTAAACGATTTGGTACTACTGATACTTCAACTTCGCCAGCAACAACTTTACTTTCATATGCTTTAACTTCTTCAACAATCGCATCTGATAAGTTTGGATTGGATTCTGGTATACCAACACCTTGATTCGACAAGTCAAATACAAGAATTCCGCCACCTGGGAACTCACCATTATAAGTCATTTCAGCTACATCACGTGCTGCTACGTCAACACGTTTCATCATAGATGTTAATACAGCTGACATATCGCCTTCATAGATACCATCTTCATATTGGTCTTTATCAACACCAATCGCCCAAACATCGTCTCCATTTGTACGACGGTCTCTAGCTTCTTTTATAAGGCCATTTCCAGTACCACCAGCTGCGTGGAATATAACATAAGCTCCTTGATCATACATTTTTGCTGCTAATGTTTGTCCTATTGGAGCATTTGAAAAGTCACCAGCGTACTCAACCAAAACAGTCATATTAGGATCAACGGCTTCTACACCAGCTTCAAAACCAGCTTCGAATCTTTGAATAAGATCAAAGTCCATTCCACCAATAAAGCCTACAGTGTCTTTTCCAGCTTCTTGAGCTTTTAGTGCCGCTGCAACACCAACAAGAAATGAGCCTTGTGCTTCAGCAAATACCGCACTGGCAACATTATCTTTGTCACCAATTACCATATCAATAATTAGGTATTTTTGATCTGGAAAATTCGTTGCAACTTCTGTTAAAGCTGCTTCAAATAAGAAACCTGGCGCTATGATAATGTCCAACTCTTCGTCTGAGAAGTTTGAAAGATTAGGAATATAATCTGCATCCGAATCGGATTGAAGATATTTTGTTTGAGCACCTGTTGCATTTGCAAATTCTAGGATACCTTCCCAAGTTCCTTGGTTAAATGATTTGTCATCAATACCACCAACGTCTGTTACAAGCCCTACTGTAAAATCTATAGTCTCTACAGGTTCTTCTTCTAGGGTTTCTTCTGGTGCTTCAGTCACCGGATCACTGGTAACCTCTGGCTCATCTTTTGCGCAACCTGAAACAAGAGCCAATGACAATATCATTGTTAGAGCTAAAACGATTGTTAATAATTTCTTAAACATAATTGACCTCCCTTTTTTTAAGTGCATTTTATTTTACATATATAACCAAACCGATTATGAACTTTCAAAGACTTATTTATATCTGAATGTCTTTTCGAAGATACATATTTAACTTGGCTATATAATTGGAACACATATTTATTCTTCAAAATCATTGCATTTTATGGTTAAAGGGTCAAAACTAAGTTTCACTATATTTGCATACACTGTATGTGAAAGTTCAACTATATAGTTTTGACGCCTTAACCAACCATTATATTAAATATTTGTAAATGTTTCCTACAATTGATTCTAAGAAACGTCTAGTATTAGTATAATTTAACTTGTAAGTTGATACAACATAATATGTCCTATGCATGTAATTATTTAATTACTTAGTTCATATTTGTTATTCTATACTTTTCTTTTTCTGACTTATATAAATTATGACCTTCACTATCAATAACGACAATACATGGGAAATCTTTAACAATAAGTCTTCTTAATGCTTCTGTTCCCAAGTCATCATAGGCAATGATTTCTGAAGATACTATTTTGTCCGCAATTAACGCTGCCGCACCCCCAACTGCCGCAAAGTAAATGGCTTTATTTCTAATCATTGCTGAAATAACCGCCTCATTTCTATCTCCTTTACCAATCATACCACTAAGTCCAGAATCTAGCAACTTTGGCGTATACGCGTCCATACGATAGCTGGTGGTTGGACCGGCCGAACCTATAATCTCACCAGGCTTATTTGGAGATGGCCCTACGTAGTAAATAATGGCATCTTTTATATCAAAAGGCAAATTTTCGCCTCTTTCCATTTGCTCAATCATTCTTTTATGCCCTGCATCCCTTGATGTATAAACTTCTCCCGATAATAATACTTCATCGCCTGCACTTAATTCTATTATTTTTTCTTTATTTAACGGCGTTGTTATTTTCTTTCTCATAGAGCCTCCTATATGATTTTTTTAGCATGACGTGTTACATGACAACCAATATTAACCGCAACAGGAAGACCGGCAATATGTGTTGGAAATACTTCTATATGAATCCCAAGAGCGGTTGTTCGACCACCAAGTCCTTGTGGTCCAATTCCTAATTGATTGATTCTTTCTAATAGTTCGATTTCCAAATCTTTGACATAGGGAATGGCTGAATGTTCACCCACATCCCTAAGTAAAGCTTTTTTTGAAAGAAATGCTGCTTTTTCAAAAGATCCACCAATACCTACTCCAATAACCATAGGTGGGCATGCATTTCCTCCTGCCAAGTCTACCGTTGAAATAATTGCTTCTTTAGCACCTTCAATGCCATCTGAAGGTTTTAGCATATGAATTCGGCTCATATTCTCACTTCCGAATCCTTTTGGTGCTACTTCTATGGTCAACTTATTACCTTCTACGATATCATAATAAATGATGGCAGGTGTATTATCCCCAGTGTTCACTCTATCAAATGGATCCCTAACAATAGATTTTCTAAGAAAACCTTCTTTATATCCCTGTCTAACACCTTCTTGTACAGCTTTTTCTATTAACCCACCTTCAAAGTATATCTCTTGACCGATAGTCAAGAATACTATGGCCATACCTGTATCTTGGCATATTGGCGTTTTTTTCTTATTCGCGATATCCGCATTTTCTAGAATTTGATCCAATATACTTGAACCTATTGATGATGTCTCATTTTTTTTACTTTTTTTGAGAGCATCTATTATGTCATTATTACAATAGTAATTTGCTTCCATACATAATTTTTTTACTGTTTCTCTTACCACATCTACATTTATTTTTCTCATACTACTCTCCTTGACAATATTTTCTTGTTCCACTTCTCTTGATGTTTTATTTAGCCACACTGTATCGTTACTTATTCCTATTTTAGATGCAAATCATAACCCGGTCAAATAAAAAACGCAATCTATAATCAGATTACGTTTTTTATTTTACTTTTCTTTTAAAACTTTACTAAATAATGCCATTATTTGATCGAATTCATTTTCTTTTATATATGCTTGTGGTTCTATCTTTTTATTTGTATGTATCAATATACCAAGTTGTTGTGCTTTTAATAAGGATTCTCTGGCCCAACTACTCGTATTTGCATGGTCTAGATATTGATTTAATTGATCCTGACTATTTAATGAAATCTTGGGGAATTTTTTTTCATATGCCTTTATAAGTATGGTGTATGCTTGTTCTTTTGTAATATTTATTAAAGGTCTAAACGTCTGGTCCGGAAAACCAGAAATCAAGTTTTCTTGACTAGCTGTATAAATATATATACTTTCAGTTGATTTGATATTAACATCTTTAAATTCAAGCTTTAATGGTTCCTGTAATGTAAAACCTAAATGTTGATTTTTTAATACTTTTTCAACAAAAAGGGCCCTAGTCATATATCTGCTATCTGTTGTTTTTACGACATTGCTTGTTGTTGTAAATTCAACTGTTTCGTTAACATACTTTAAAGATCCATTTTCCAATCGTAAGATTAAGCTCACTTTTACTTGATAGGTTGTATTTTGACCATAGGATTCTAGAGGGAGTAATGTTATGCTATTATTTAATTGATGAAAGTCTGTCGGTAATACTACTCTATGATTCACTGCCTTACCATTATCTTTTCTAACAATGGTACTTTTTAATGAGGTTACTTTTGCTATCGGATTCCCATAATATGTCACTGTAACCGGCATACCATAGCTTCCATTCGTTGTGGTATTCTTGTAAAGCAGTGCATGAGAATCTCCTAGCCATTTTATGGGTACGTTTTTTAATCCATCATATGGGTAGATAACTAATTGTTCTTCTGTACGCACGCTACCACCTACTATATATGTAAAGTAATTGTTTTCTTTATTCATACCTATATCTAAATATTGATTATCCAATAGTACAATTCTTGTCAAAGGATCATTTATAAGTTGATTATAGCCTTCCATATAATTATTTAGATCTTTTTTTACAAATTCATAAACATATGTTTTATTGTATTTATAATAATTAGCTCTGTCCCATGGGTATCGACCTCTAAAATATAACTTTCCTCCTTGTTCCATACTGGTTAAAGTTTTATTATGATTCATATATTTTGAATGTGTCAAAGCCATTTCTTTTAGAATATTATTAACTCTTAAAGGTCTTAAAGACATGTTTTCCCTTGATATATTGATGGCATTAACGGTTCTTTCAATCTCATCTGCATCATTTCTTAACAGATTTTCTATGCTGCTTGCATATACTCTCGAGTTCATAGCTATAAGTATTATTAGCATCCATACTATAAATCGCTTCATGATTTTGCCATCTCCTATCTCAAAATATAGTCTTACTTACTACCATTATATCAAATGATAATGTCAGCCTCATTACAATGATATTAAAGATATGCGTCAAGTTAGATGTGGATTTTGTGGAGTTTAGTTATGATCCTTAACCATAGCGTTAATAGAAGAAAAGAAGCTTCGCTTCGTTATGAGCTCTGCTCATATTTCTGAAGGGTTCGATATGAAAGGACCTTGACGCATTCAGCTATGTTTTAAATCTGAATGCTAGAGTATGACTTTCCTAGAGAATCAAAAAACATTCCATTATAGAAAACTATAATGGAATGCAGTTTTACTCCAAATTTTAATGATCTGTGATATTTTCTTCAACTATTTCTGATTCAATTATATCTGCTTCACTAAAATCGTTTTTGAGTTCCTCATCAATCACGACTTTAATTCTTGCAATGCTTGCTATACGAATATCTTTTTTGAAATTCATCAATTTAACACCTGAGGTTATTCTTCCAAGTCTTGAAACATCACTGACTCGAATTCTAATGACAATACCTTCAGTGGTGATAATAATCATTTCATCACCTTTTCTAACCGCTTTCATACCCAAAACATTGCCAGAACGTTCACTGATTTTATAGAACTTAACACCTTTACCGCCTCTATGTTGAACAGTAAACTGTTCCATTTTAGTTCTCTTACCTAGTCCGCCTTCAGATACAATAAGTAAATCAGTTCCTTGAGATATTAGTTGCATACCTATGACTTCATCACCTTCATTTAAATTCATACCCCTGACACCTTGAGATGTTCTTCCAGTTATACGTACATCCTTTTCATCAAATCGAATACACTGTCCATATTTTGTTCCTAGAATGATTTCTTCTTGGTCATTGGTCAGTTTAACTTCAATCAGATTATCTTCATCCTTAAGTCCTATTGCTATTAATCCATTTTGTCTAATATTCTGATACTCCATGATTGAAGATTTTTTTATAACACCTTTTTTTGTTGCCATTACTATATAAGTGTCTTCTTTATACGATTTCAATGGAATGACGGCCGTAATTTTTTCACCTGGATCAAGTTGTAATAGATTTACAATAGCTGTACCTCTTGCTGTTCTACCAGACTCTGGTATTTCGTATGCCTTCAATCGGTATGCTTTACCTTTATCCGTAAAAAATAGCAAATAATGATGGGTAGATGTAAGGAAAATATCCTTTACAAAGTCATCTTCCATGGTTTTCATACCTTTTATACCTTTGCCACCACGCTTTTGGCTTTTATAAGTATCTGCTGGCATACGTTTTACATAACCAAGACGAGTCATGGTTATAACTGTATTTTCCTTTTTTATAAGATCTTCCATATCTATTTCAGAGGAGTCATAGGTTAACTCCGTTCTTCTTGGATCATCATATTTTTCTTTTATAATCAAAATTTCTTCTTTAATCTTTTGATACAATAATTTTTCATCTGCAAGTAAAGCTTTTAATTCTTTAATGGTTTCTTGAAGCTCATTAAACTCACTTTCGAGTTTTTCTCGTTCTAAACCGGTCAAAGCTCTAAGTCGTAAATCAACAATAGCTTGAGACTGTATTTCTGAAAACCCAAATCTTTCCATTAGATTTAATTTTGCATCAGCAGTTGAATTAGATGCTCGAATCACCTTAATTACCTCATCAATAAAGTCAAGGGCTTTAAGCAATCCTTCAAGTATATGAGCACGCTCTTCCGCTTTCTTTAGATCATACTTGGTTCTTCTCGTTATAACATCTACTTGATGATTTAAGTAATGCTCAAGCACCTCTTTTAGATTAAGCACTTTTGGTTCGTTATTTACCAATGCCAACATATTAATCCCAAAAGAATCCTGCAATTGTGTATGTTTATACAATTGATTTAATACGACATTTGCATTTGCATCTCTTTTTAATTCGACAACAACATGCATACCGTTTCTGTCAGACTCATCTCTTAAATCCGATATTCCTTCTATTTTTTTTTCTTTTACAAGATCGGCAATCTTTTCAATAAGTTTCGCTTTATTGACTTGATAAGGGAGCTCTGTAATAACTATTCTATTTTTTCCACCAGACATAGCTTCAATATTAGCTACAGCTCTAACCTTGACAATGCCACGTCCGGTTCTATAAGCTTGTTCAATGCCTTGGGTACCCAGTATAATACCTGAAGTTGGAAAATCCGGTCCTTTTATGACTTCTAATATCTCGTCGATATCCGTATCTCTGTCTTCTATGACTCTATTGTCAATAATCCTTGTTACGCCGTTTATAACTTCACCAAGGTTATGAGGTGGTATGTTGGTTGCCATACCAACGGCTATTCCTGATACACCATTAACCAATAGATTAGGAAACCTAGCTGGTAATACCAAAGGTTGTTTTAAAGATTCATCGAAGTTTGGACCAAAGTCTACTGTGTCCTTACCAATATCCGCTAACAATTCCATGGCAATTCTACTCATTTTTGCTTCAGTGTAACGCATTGCTGCTGCACTATCACCATCGACTGATCCATAATTACCATGACCATCTACGAGCATATATCTATATGAAAAATCTTGAGCCATTCTAACCATGGTCTCATATATGGAACTGTCTCCATGAGGGTGATACTTACCCATTGTATCACCAACAATACGTGCGGATTTTCTATAAGGTTTATCGGGTGAAAGATTTAACTCACTCATAGAGTATAAGATACGTCGCTGTACTGGTTTTAAACCATCTCTAACATCCGGTAATGCTCTTGATGCAATAACACTCATAGCATAGTCAATATATGACTTTTTCATTTCATCTTGAAGATCTACTGATATGATTTTATCAATTTGATTGTTATCATCCATTCATGTTTCCTCCATAACTGGTTTCTATTATAAACACTTTTATCATGATTAAGGTGTTAAAACAATATATTGTATATGAATATTATTAAACTTTGTTTTGATCCTTCAACCAATCATGCTTTATATATCTAAGTTTTTTACATGCTTTGCATGACTTTCAATAAATGCTCTTCTAGGTTCAACTTTATCACCCATTAATGTTGTAAAAATCTCGTCAGCCGTTGCTGCATCATCTATATCGACCCTAAGTAGTATTCTGTTATCTGGATCCATGGTCGTATCCCATAATTGGTTTGCATCCATTTCACCCAAACCTTTATAACGTTGAAGTACGATACCCTCCCTACCCACTTCATCTAATAGTCTTTCAAGGGCACGATCATTATAAACATATTGTCCTTTTTTATTTTTTGTTACTTTATACAAAGGTGGTTGTGCAATATATACTTTTCCTGTTTCAATCAATTCAGGCATATATCTATAGAAAAAAGTCAATAATAAAGTACGTATATGTGCACCATCTACATCTGCGTCTGTCATAATTATAATCTTATGGTACCTTAACTTATCTAAGTTAAATTCTTCAGATATACCTGTACCAAAAGCAGTAATCATAGCTCTAATCTCATTGTTTACCAATATCTTATCTAGTCTGGCTTTTTCAACATTCAATATCTTTCCTCTAAGAGGCAAGATAGCTTGAGTTTGTCTAGATCTTGCTGATTTTGCTGATCCACCAGCTGAATCACCTTCGACAATATATATTTCACAGTTTCTTGGATCCTTATCTGAACAATCTGCTAGCTTACCAGGGAGAGAAGTATTCTCAAGTGCTGTCTTTCTTCTAGTCAAATCCCTAGCTTTTCTTGCAGCTTCTCTTGCTCTATTTGCTAATATAGATTTTTCCAAAATTATTTTTGCTACATGAGGATTTTGTTCAAGAAAATATGTTAATTTTTCTGATAAAACGTCATTAACCGCAGTCCTAGCTTCACTATTGCCCAGTTTTTGTTTTGTTTGTCCTTCAAACTGAGGGTCGATTACTTTTATACTGATGACACATGTTATACCTTCTCTAATGTCTTCTCCAGATAGATTTTTTTCATTATCTTTCAGCATTTTATTGTTTCGAGCATAATCATTCATAGTCTTAGTTAAAGCATTTCTAAAACCGGTTAAATGCGTACCACCTTCAGGGGTATTAATATTATTAACAAAACTAAATATATTTTCAACATAAGAATCATTATGCTGAAAAGCAACTTCCACATAAACATCTTCTACGGTTCCTTCAGCATATATTATTTCTTCATAAAGTTTATTTTTATGACGATTTCTATAAGCTACAAATTCTTTTATACCACCTTCATAATGGAATTCTTGTTTTTTTTCTTCACCTTCTCGAAGATCTTCTATACTAATTTTTAGACCTTTTGTTAAAAAAGCCATTTCTTGAATTCTTTGTTTAAGGGTATCAAAATCATAAACCAATTCTTCGAATATTTTATTATCCGGTTTGAAATGAATATAAGTACCATGTTTTTTTGTGGTGCCTATTACAGTCAAAGGCGTAATAACTTCACCACGTTCAAATCTTTGTGAATAAATTTCTCCTTTTTGATAAACGGTAACTTCTAACCATTCAGACAAAGCATTGACTACCGATGCACCAACACCATGCAGACCACCTGAAACCTTATAACTACCACCACCAAATTTTCCACCTGCATGAAGAACAGTAAAAACAACTTCAACAGCGGATACACCTTTTTCGTGCATACCTGTTGGAATACCTTCACCATTATCAAGTACAGATATGGAATTATCTTTGTGTATGACCACATCAATTTTATCACATCGATCTGCTAAAGCTTCATCTACTGCATTATCAACTATTTCATACACCAAATGGTGCAAACCTCTTGATGACGTGCTACCAATATACATACCCGGGCGTTTTCTTACTGCTTCTAAACCTTCAAGTATTTGTATCTGTGTAGCATCATATTCTTGATTTATGTTCATGAATGACCTCCTAAATTCGTGCAACAGAAAAAATGCACATCTAATTAATTATATATGAGTCTTAAGACTTATGCAAATCCGACTCATTTATTACTTTTGCATCTTTTACTTTATATATATGATAGCCACTTAACTCATTTTTAATAAAATCATCAATACCTGTACATGTGATAAAAGTTTGAATATCCTTTAAATGCTCAATTAAATAATGCTGTCTTTGATAATCCAATTCGGATAAAACATCATCAAGTAAGAGTATAGGTGCATGATTAACTTGTTTTTTAATTAACTCTATTTCAGATAATTTTAGAGCCAGTGCTGCTGTTCTTTGCTGCCCTTGTGATCCATAAATTCTAATATCTGTATTATTAATATCAAAGCGAACATCATCTCTGTGAGGACCAACTGTCGTTGTTCCTTTTTTTAAATCACCGGTTCTTGCATCTGCCAATTTTTTCTTAAAATCTTCTACACTGACATCATTTTCATATATCATTTCAATGGTTTCTTTATTTCCTGATAAATGTAAATGTTTTTCATACAATATTGGTCTTAGATCCTCAATGAAATTTTTTCGCATTTCAATAATAGTTGTGCCATACTTCACCAACTGATCATCCCACACATCCAAGAGATTTTGCATATCTGATCTATTATGGCTGTTTTTCAATAACTGATTTCTTTGCTTTAATACTTTATGATAATGACTTAAATAATACATATATAATGGTTTAAGTTGACTTAACTCAAGATCAATAAACCGTCTTCTATCTTTTGGTCCATTTTTTATTAAACCTAAATCTTCAGGAGAAAACATGATGATATTAATTAATCCAAATAACTCATTAAGTTTCTTAATAGGATTTTTGTTAACGGCTATACTTTTTTTACCGATTTTCTTTAAATGCACATCTATGGTTTCAATTATATCATTTTTTTCAAAAACCATATAGACATGAGCATCTTTTTCATTAATCCGAATTAATTCTTTATCTTTACTTAATCGATGAGACTTGGAAGTTGCGCACAAATAGATTGCCTCTATAAGATTTGTCTTTCCTTGAGCATTATCACCATAAAATATATTAATACCTGGATTAAAATCAATAGCAGCTTCCTGATAATTCCTGTAGTTATTCAATTCCAAGTGTCTTATGTACATGAAGTTCACCTCATGAAGGTATCATATTTTATCAACAACATATTTGACAATAATTAAATCAAAACCAGATACTTCAATTTTATCACCATCTCTTACTTTTTTTCCTCTTTGATATTCTATTTGTCCGTTATACTTTACTTCTCCATTTAGAATCATTATTTTTGCATGAACACCTGAATCAGCAATACCTGCCAACTTTAATAATGCACCCAATTTAATAAATTCCGTATTAATTATAATTTCTTTCATATCATCACCCATTCAATCTAATTGGCAATATTAAGTATTTGTAATCTTCACCTTCAATTTGTCTAACAATACAAGGATTCAATGCATTTGTAAACTGCATGCATATTTCTTCATCTTCAATAGCCTTCAACGCATCCAAAAGATACTTAGGATTAAAAGCGATATCAATAGGCTGACCTTCTCTTACAATCATTAGTTCTTCATGTACATTACCAAGTTCCGTATTAGAAGTAATTAATAATATATCCTCTTTTATTTCAAATTTCACTGGACTTTTTTTACTTTCCTTTGCTATTAAAGCTGCTCTTTCAATACTCATCATTAATTCTTTACGATTCACTGTAATCAGTGTTTCATAATCACCTGAAAATATATTTGCATACTTAGGATACTCTCCTTCAAGCAATCTAGACACAACAATACTCTCTTCAAGCTCAAACAAAACATGTTTATCCGTAAAATAGATCGATAGCATATCAGCTTCATCACTTGATAGTATTTTACTTATTTCACTTAAAGTTTTACCAGGAACAACGACAGCAGTATAATCAAACTCATCCGTAAAAGCTACTTTTCTAATAGAAATTCTATAGCCATCCATAGATATTATACTAAGGGCCTTATCTTTGATTTCTATCAACTCACCTGTCAAAATAGGCTTAATTTCTTTTATAGCAATACTAAACAAGGTTTGATGAATCATATCCTTCAAAACACTTTGCTTAATGGAAATACTTGTATATTTAGTTACTTGAGGCAATTGAATAAATTCTGTACCAGATTGGCCTGGTATATTAAATATGGATTTTTGACAAACAATAGTCGTCATATTGCTTTCATCTACCGTTATATCTACCATAGCATCCGGTAGTTTTTTTACTATTTCCGAGAATATTCGTGCATCAATGGCCACACTTCCTGATTCAATTATATGCGCATTTACATGACTTTCAATACCAATTTCTAAATCATTGCTAATAAGCTTAAATTCATTTTGTGTTGCTTGAAGAAGTATACATTGAAGAATGGGCAAAGTTGTTCGAGTTGAAATAGCTTTAAGGGAAGTATTGACGCCATTAAGCAAGTCATTTTTATGACAATTAATTTTCATAATGTGATAAACTCCTCTCCTGTGCAAAAGATAAAATATATGATTTTTTATAGTAATGATAGTAGTAAGGGATGTGAATATGTGTATAAGTGTTCTAGCCATAAGCAGGTAAGGTTTCTTAGAGTCTAATAACCCTGTTAATAGATAAAAAAGTTATTCATTTTAATCCACATGGTCATAGTTCTAATATAACTATTAACAGTCAATACGAGAGTTTATGAAAGGTTATACACAGCTTTAAATGGTGTAAGTTTAATACTATCTTTTTGATGTCTTATTTATTATTTACCTGTTATTTTTTTTGTCAGTATATCTATTGTATTTTTTAGAGTCATATCTGTGACGAGTTCTGTTTTTATTTTTTCATAACCATGAAGTACAGTTGTATGATCTCTTCTTCCAATTTCTTCACCAACTTTTGGTAGTGACATATCTGTTAATTTACGACATAGATACATAACAATCTGTCTCGGATAGGCAATTTCTCTAGGTCGTTTTTTGGATATTATATCTGCAGGTGTTACATTATAGTGCTCAGATACGATTTCTAGAATAAGTTTGAATGTTATTTTTGTGTCTTCTTGTGGCGAAATTAAGTCTTTTAAAGCTGCTTCAGCCATTTCCTTTGTTATTTCTTTTGGTAAAAGAAGCCTAGAATAAGCCAAAATCTTATTAACAGCACCTTCAAGTTCCCTAATATTAGACTTAACATTGTTTGCTACGTATTGCATGACATCATCTGGAAGATCTAAATTTTCAATTTGAGCTTTTTTCCTTAAAATAGCCACCCTAGTTTCAAAATCAGGTGCTTGTATATCTGCAATTAAGCCCCATTCAAATCTTGATCTTAATCGTTCTTCTAAGGTTTCGATTTCTTTTGGTGGTCGATCAGAACATATAATAATTTGTTTTTTTGCTTCATATAGGGTGTTAAAAGTATGGAAAAACTCTTCTTGTGTTCTTTCTTTTCCTGCAATGAACTGTATATCGTCTACTAGAAGGACATCAATATTACGATATTTTTTTCTAAACTCTTCATTTTTATCATCTCGAATAGAGTTAATAAGTTCATTGGTGAATTTTTCAGATGAAACATAAAGAACATTGGCTTTAGAATCATCATCTAGTATGAAATGAGCTATGGAATGCATTAAATGTGTTTTTCCTAATCCAACACCACCATAAATAAAAAGTGGATTATAGGCCTCAGCAGGTGATTCTGCAACTGCTAAAGAAGCTGCATGTGCAAATTTATTATTGTTGCCTACAACAAAAGTGTCAAAAGTATATCTGGCATTTAAATTTCTTTGATCATTGGTATTGTTATTAGAAAAACCAATAAAATTGTTGTTTGAATTTGATTTAATATCAAAATCTAAATTTTGATTAGGTAGAACAAATTGTATATCATAGATTTTTCCCATGACTTCGTTAATAGCGATTTGAATGGATTTATAGTATTTCTTTTCAATAACATTTTTGGCCATTTGATCATCTGCTTCTAGAATAATCAAATCACCCATTACTTTAACGGGTTCAAGTTTTTCCAAAAACGTTTTGTAAGATATAATGGATATATCCGATTCGTACCTTAAAAGATTTTTTATGTCATCCCACTTGTTGATAATTGGATGATCCATTAAAATACCCCCTTTTGTATTATAGTATAGTAGTAGGATTAAGGTCTCAAAATTAGGTTTTGACCTTTTAACCATAGTAGGCTTTATTATCTCAATATATGGTTAAGGCGTCAAAACTATATAGTTGAACTTTCACCTACCATATGTAGTTATGAATGTATCAACGTAATCTACATATGGTAGGCGAATTTAGTGAAACTTAGTTTTGACCCTTTAACCATATATATTTAATAACAGATATATAACTTGAGATATTAGTATTATCATGTTAACGGATACATCCATTAACATGATAATAAAATTCTAACCAAGTATTCAATACGTATAAATGTGTATTGTTATATAACTGTTAATAACTTATAATAGGAAGTTCTTTTACATACTGGTAAAACATCCAACTTTCAAACGCATTAAATTATACCAAGTTGTTTGATTAGAAATAAAATATAAGGGAAAGTTGAAACATATTATAAAAGACCTATTTAAAGAAACGAAGTCTATTATATATAATACTCTATCAATAGAAGGATTTCAATTGAAGTTTTTGCTTAAAAAAGATTTATAATGTGTATGAAAGATATAAAAAAAATGTGGAAAGTGTGTATAATTATTTTATACTATGGTTATACACACCATACACTTAATAGTTATTAAAATTGTCATAACCGCTTATTTTAAAGGGAATTTTGTAGTATATATAAAGATTAATAAACAGAATATAAGAATAAAAACAAGGGTTTATCCACATATTTTATTGATGATGTGGATAAATACATTTTAACAAGTTATCCACAATAAACCAAATGATTGTTATTTTTATGTGGATAAGCTAAATAAAAATTATTTAATTTTTTTTTTCTTGACTCTTAAGTGTTTTGTGACTATAATTGAAATGGTGCTTTTGAAGCAACAATTTTAGCAAATTAATTATAATTATTAATTTGATATAGCTTTTACGAACTATATAAGGAGGTGCATATCAATGAAAAGAACTTATCAGCCTAAAAAAAGACAGAGAAGTAGAGAACATGGCTTTCGAAAAAGAATGAAAAATAAGAGCGGTAGAAATGTTTTAGCTAGAAGAAGAGCTAAAGGCAGAAAGAAATTGTCAGCATAGGCCGCATTTATGTGGCCTTTTATTCTTATATTCAATTATGAGTGATAAAATTAGAGCATTAAAAAACAATGAATTTGTAAAAGTTTATCAAACCGGAAAATCAAAAGCCAATAAATTGTTAATCATGTATGTGATCAAGAATAATGGAAATATTAATAGACTGGGTATTTCTGTCAGTAAAAAAGTAGGTAATAGTGTAATTAGGCATCGTGTCAAAAGACTTATAAAAGAAGCCTATAGGTTGAATGCAAAATCATACAGCATTGGTTTCGATATCATAGTTATCGCCAGAAATACAGCAAAAGGTAACAATTATCATGAAATTGAAAGCGCATTAATGCACTTGGCTAAACTCAATAAAATATTAGTACTTTAAAATCCTACTATAATTCGATATGATAGGATTAATTCATTTATTTGAGAAAAGATGGTATAATGAGAAAAATTGCTATTGGTATTGTTCTGTTTTATAGAAAGTTCATATCACCTATGACAAAATCCAGTTGTATATATATACCAACTTGTTCGATGTATGCCTTGGAGGCCTATGAAAAATATGGATTTGTAAAGGGAAGCTATTTATCTATCAAAAGGATATTACGATGTCATCCTTTTGCAAAAGGTGGTTTTGATCCACTTAAGTAAAAGAATATATAGGTAACTATAATTAGGAGGATTCATTCATGTTTTTAGATCACATGGTTTTACTCACTCAAAACACAACATTTATAATTGGGCCTATAGCTCAGTTATTTGGCATTATTATGGACACAATTTATAATATTTTTAATAATATGGGCATCAAATCTTTAGGTATAAGTATTATTGTATTTACTTTAATTGTTAGAACCTTAATGTTACCTCTTGCATTTAAACAACAAAAATCAATGCAGGAAATGCAAAAAATACAGCCTGAGTTAAAAAAAATACAAGATAAATATAAAAACAAAAAAGATCCCGAATCTCAGCAGAAATTTCAAATGGAAATGAACCAGCTATATAAAGAGCACGGTGTAAGCCCTTTTGGTGGTTGTCTCCCTGTTTTGGTACAGTTCCCAATTATTATTGCATTGTTTCAGGTACTTAGAAATTTACCGGCCTATATAAAAAGTATAGGCTTAATATATGAAGATATTGCTCATATTGTTGTTCCTGTAGAAGGATCTGAAAGCATACTATCTCAATGGGCCAGTGAAGTAATGGTAAAGAATTTTGATATAGCAAAAATTCCAATGGTTATTGATGTTTTGGCAAAATTCAGTTCTGAGCAATGGACAATTTTTATTGAACAATTCAACTCTGTTGCTCATCTTATAACACCTAGCTTAGAAAAAATCACAGAAATGTATATGTTTTTAGGAATAAATTTGGCAGACAAACCAAACTTGATGTCTATTGGAATTTTACTACCATTATTAAATGTTGTGGTACAATTCATGGTTATGAAGTCAAGTACAACATCGGCTGCAACAGAACAGAATTCAACACAAAAATCCATGTTGTACACCATGCCACTTATTACGGCATTTTTTGTTTCAACAATGCCTGCAGGTTTAGGCTTATATTGGTTAGCTAGTAGTATATTCCAATGGGCACAACAAGTTGTCATTAATGGTCATTTAAAAGATAAAGAGAAAAAATAGGAGGGATTGGTCTTCATGAAGTATGTTGAGAAGCAAGCGAAAACTGTAGAAGACGCTATAACCGAAGCGCTGGTTGAAATGGGTGCTACTAGTGATCAGGTTACGGTAGAAGTTATTGAAAAAGGACCTAGCGGTTTAATGAGTATTTTTAGTAATAAGTTAGCAAAAGTCCGAGTATATAAGAAAATCAATGTTGAACAAGTTGCTTATGACTTTTTAGAAGAAGTATTTCAAAAAATGAATATTGAAGTAAATATTCAGGTTACTTTAGATGACCATAACAATATGACTGTGGATTTAAGTGGACCTAGTATGGGTGTACTGATTGGTAAAAGAGGACAGACATTAGATTCTTTACAATATTTAGTCAGTTTGGTTGTAAACAAAGAAGCAGATAGTTATATACGTGTTAAGTTAGACACAGAAAACTATAGAGATCGACGTAAAGAGACTTTGGAAACTTTGGCTAAGAATTTGGCACATAAGGTAAAAATTACGAAGAGAAAATTTATATTAGAGCCTATGAATCCTTATGAGCGACGTATTATACATTCAACTTTACAAAATAATAATAATGTTGAAACGCATAGTGAAGGTGATGAACCTTATAGAAAAGTTGTCATAACACCATCATCAAAAAATACGAATAAGCCAAAAGAATCTACTGGGTCAAAAACCAATCATAAGAGAGTTATAAAGAAGCCGTAATTTATACAGAAACAAAAAACCCATGCTAAGGCATGGGTTTTATTAGATAAAGGAGCTTAATATGTTAAATGATACTATTTGTTCCATTGCAACAGCTTTATCCCCTTCAGGTATAGGAATTATACGTATTAGTGGTGGTGATAGTATTGCAATCGTCAATAAAATTTTCAAATCAGTTCATAATAATTTAAAATTAGATCATGTTAAGTCTCATACCATTCATTATGGTCATATTATAATGCCAGCTACCGATGAAATTATAGATGAAGTTATCGTATCTGTTATGAAAGGGCCACATAGTTTCACACGTGAAGATGTGGTAGAAATTAATTGTCATGGTGGAATTATGATACTTGAGAATGTTCTTAAGCTTGTTTTGACCATGGGAGCTAGGCTTTCTGAACCAGGAGAATTTACAAAAAGAGCTTTTATGAATGGACGTATTGATTTATCTCAGGCGGAGGCAGTTATTGATATCATCAATTCAAAAACTCAATTATCTTTAAAGTCATCTGTTAACCAACTCAATGGACAATTAAGTAAAAAGATAGTTTTTATTATGAATCAATTAATTCATTTAATAGCACATATAGAAGCTTCTATTGATTATCCGGAGTATGATATAGAAGCACTAAACGAGAGCAAAGTAAAAGTAGATATTGAAAAAATTATTAAAGATATTTATGAATTGATGCAATCTTATGATAGTGGAAAATTAATTAGAGAAGGCATAAGTACTGCGATAATAGGAAAGCCAAATGTAGGCAAGTCCTCTTTACTTAATGCGATGTTAAAAGAAGATAGAGCAATTGTAACAGACATTCCAGGTACTACCAGAGACGTATTAGAAGAATATATGAATATTCATGGTATACCTTTAAAGCTGGTTGATACAGCGGGTATAAGAATAACCGAAGATCAAATAGAAAAAATTGGTATACAGAGATCAAAATCAAAACTTGAGGAAGCGGATTTAATAATTTTTGTATTGGATGCTTCAAGAGCTTTGGATGAAGAAGATTTACATATCATAGAATTAATTAAGGATAGAGAAGTTATTTGTCTTTTCAATAAGATGGATTTAGATGAAAAAATTGATCGAAAAAGCATAGAGGCTATATTAAATCATGGCTATATGATTGATATTTCTGCCAAAAATATAGAAGGTATAGATGCACTTGAAAATGCTATTAAGAATATGTTTTACCTTGGTGAAATTGATGTAAATAATGATCTTTACATAACAAATGTAAGACATAAGAATGCATTAGAAAAAGCTTTGCTTAGTTTAAATGAGGTACTGGCGTCAATTAAAAATAAGATGCCGGAAGATTGCTGGTCTATAGATTTGAAAAACGCTTATGAGAACATAGGTATTATAACAGGTGATACAGTTAATGAGGATATGATAAAAGAAATATTCAGTCGTTTCTGCTTAGGTAAATAATCTCATACTATTGATTAGATTGGAGTACATAATGATAAGTAATAATGAAATATATGAAGTAATTGTTGTAGGTGGTGGTCATGCAGGTTGTGAGGCAGCTTTGGCAAGCGCAAGGCGAGGTATTAAAACCATATTATTTGCTGTGAATTTAGATAGTATAGCTATGTTGCCTTGTAACCCTAGTATAGGTGGAACCTCAAAAGGACATTTGGTACGAGAAATAGATGCTTTAGGCGGAGAAATGGGCAGAAACATTGATAAAACATATCTTCAGTCTAGGATGTTAAATACAGGAAAAGGACCTGCTGTTCATTCATTACGAGCCCAGGCTGATAAACATAAGTATGCCTATACAATGAAGAGGACTTTAGAACAACAAGAGAACTTACATATACGTCAATCAGAAGTTGTGGATATTATAGTTGAGAATCAGGAAGTTAAAGGTATAAAAACTGTTTCTGGCACCATATATGAAGGTAAGGCAGTGATTATTGCTACAGGAACCTATCTTAAAGCAAAATGTATCTACGGAGAAGTTGAAATAAATAGTGGCCCCAATGGCCTTCAAGCGGCCAACTACTTAACAGATGTACTTAAAAAAAATGGGATTAATATGTATAGATTCAAAACTGGGACGCCAGCAAGAGTTGATGCTAACACCATAGACTTCACCAAAATGGAAGCGCAAGACGGTGATTTAAAAGTAGTACCATTTTCTTTTGAGAATAGTTCATCAGACATAGAAAGAGAACAAATACCTTGTTGGCTTGCTTATACCAATACAGCCACCCATGAAAAGATAAGAGAGAATTTAAGTAGATCACCACTTTATAGCGGTGTCATTGAGGGTACGGGCCCAAGATATTGCCCTTCCATAGAGGATAAAGTTGTAAGATTTGCAGATAAAGAACGTCATCAAGTCTTTCTTGAACCGGAAGGTGAAGATACATCTGAAATGTATGTACAAGGCATGTCAAGCTCTTTACCGGAAGATGTTCAAAAAGCAATGTTAAGAACCATACCAGGAATGGAAAATTGTCAAATAATGAGAACAGGCTATGCCATTGAATACGATTGCATCGATTCTTTACAGTTAAATCCAACTTTAGAGTTCAAAGAAATTAAAGGTTTATTTAGTGCAGGCCAATTTAATGGTAGTTCTGGTTATGAAGAAGCTGCTGCACAAGGATTGATTGCGGGTATAAATGCAGGGCAAAGAGTTTTACATAAAGACATGGTAGTAATCAATCGTTCAGAAGCCTATATTGGCGTTTTGATAGATGATCTTGTAACAAAAGGAACAAAAGAACCATATAGAATGATGACATCTAGAGCTGAGTATAGATTGTTGTTAAGACAAGATAATGCAGATTTAAGATTAACAGATATTGGTTTTAAGGTTGGATTAATTACAGATTTACGGTATGCAAAATTTTGTGCTAAAAGAAGGGCAATTGAACAAGAAGTAAAAAGATTAAAAAATACAACAGTTGGTGTAAAACCGAAGGTTTTAACTTATTTGAAAGAGAGAGGCAGTACACCTCTAAAATCTGGTGCTACCCTAGGAGAATTACTAAAAAGGCCAGAAATTGATTATATATCATTAGGGGTTATTGATATAGAAAGGTTACCTTTAGAAGCTGATATCATAGAACAAGTTGAGATAATATTAAAGTATGAAGGTTATATCAAACGACAAGAACTACAAGTGGAACAGTTTAAAAAACTAGAGCAGAAATATATACCTGAAACCATAAATTACGATGAAGTCTATAGCCTTAGACTTGAAGCAAAACAGAAATTGAATACGGTAAGACCCATATCAATCGGACAAGCATCTCGTATTTCAGGTGTTTCTCCTGCAGATATATCCGTGTTATTGGTATATTTAGAACAATATAGATCTAAGATAGGAAATGATAATGAACATAAATAAAATTATAGAAAGTTTTAAAGTTATTGGTATTAATCTAAGTGATCAGCAAGCAAAACAGTTTTCTATTTACTATAGTGAACTTATCTTATGGAGCGATAAAATAAATTTAACAACCATCTTAGAAGAGGATGCAGTTCTTTCAAAACATTTCGTGGATAGTGTTCTTTCAACAAAAGTGATGGACTACAAAGATGTAAAAAAATTAATTGATGTGGGAACTGGTGCTGGTTTTCCTGGCATCCCACTCAAAATAGTATACCCTCATATTGAGGTTGTTTTGTTAGATGCTTTAAATAAGCGAGTTGTATTTTTAAATCATATTATAAAAAAACTTGACTTAAGTAATATTTATGCGATACATGGTCGTGCTGAAGATCTCGCTAGAACAGAATTACGTGAATCTTTTGATTTGTGTGTATCTCGGGCCGTTAGTCAGTTAAATGTTTTGTGTGAGTATTGTTTGCCTTTCATTTCTAACAAGGGTCTCTTTATTTCTTATAAAGGAAATAAAACTCTTGAGGAACTGGATCAAAGTAAGAATGCCATACATATTTTAGGAGGAATGTTGGAACTTGTCGTTGAAAATGTATCATTAGATGCTAATACAGATCGAGGTTTTGTAATGATAAGAAAAGTATTTGAAACAGATATGAGGTACCCAAGACGTTCAGGAAAACCATTAAAGAAACCCTTATAATTATTTCCCAGGAAATAACTTCTATGCTATAATAATGAAGAAATGACAAACAATGTTTATAAAGGTGGTTATTTAATGAATCCGGATTTATCTTATCAAGTATTTCAAATACCTATAGAATCCATAAGACCTAACCCTAATCAGCCTAGGTATAGATTCGATGATGATATGCTATCTGAATTAGCAGAATCAATAAGATTGTACGGTATTATGCAGCCTATTAGCGTTCGACTAATCGAAACAAATCAATATGAGTTAGTGGCTGGTGAAAGAAGATTAAGAGCAGCTAAATTATTGTATATGACGAGTATTCCAGCATTAATAATAAATGTTACAGAAAAAGACAGTGCCATACTTGCACTAATTGAAAATCTACAGCGCGAGAACCTGAATTATATTGAAGAAGCTAAAGGGTTTGCTCAACTTATTTCAAACTATGGATTAAAACAACAAGAACTGGCAAATCAACTAGGGAAGAGTCAATCAACCATAGCCAATAAACTAAGATTACTTAATCTTTCCCAAAAAGTACAAGAGGTATTATTAAATGCTGATTTAACGGAGCGCCATGGCAGAATATTATTGAAGCTTGAAAATGAAGAAGATCAGCTGGTACTTTTAGAACGAATGATTAATGAAAAATTAAATGTAAGTCAAAGCGAAAAGCTCGTTAGTAAAATATTGGCCAATCAAAGTTTAAATAAAGAAGAAGTCTTAGAAAAAGCTATGGTAAAAGGTTATTTAAAAGATATTCGCTTATTTACCAATACTATTAAACAAGCTGTAGATATAGTAAAACAATCGGGAATAGATATTAATTATCAAATTAAGCAGACAGAGGAAGCGTATGAAATTAGTATACGAATTCCTATTGAGGATTAAGAATATATGATAGAAGCACGATATGTATTTGGAAATGAAGCTCTGCAGTTAAGTGGCGATATAAGATATAAAGTGTTTACAGAGGAACAAGGTGTAGACATCCAGTATGAACGCGATTTTTATGATTATTTTGCCCATCATGTTGTAGTAATGAAAGATGACTTACCTGTTGCTACAGGAAGATTGATCTTTATAAATGAGGTATTTTTAATCGGACGCGTAGCGGTTTTGAAGGACCACAGAGGCAATAATTATGGTGATCTTGTTGTAAGAATGCTCATAGATCGAGCTTTTAGCATTGGTGCAGACGAAGTTGAGGTACATGCACAACTGTCAGTACAAGGATTTTATGAGGGCATTGGCTTTATACCGATAAGGGAACCTTTTTATGAAGAAGGTATTGAGCACATAAAAATGGTGGTTGATCAAAAAAGTTTGCAAAAAAGTTGTCAATAGAAATAAAGTTAAAAAAGCATATCAATATCAGATAATTTTGATGTAATAAAAGAAAGATAAACGTATATAAGCGCTTGTCTTTCTTTTACAAATAAGATGAATAGTTTTAAACAATAATTTTTAATGAAGATATATCATAAGAATTTCTAACGTAGATTCAGGTTTTTCTAAATGTGGATAGTTTTTAGTACGATCAATAGTTGAAACCTCAATAGCTGGATTTAGGAACTTATAGTCATAGAGGATAGCTTCATAATCACCTATAATTCGTGTACCTTGAATTATAAAAATATTATTGTTAATTTTTGATATTGCCTCCTTGATATTAACATTATTAAAATGGCATAAGTCAGAAGCATAAGTGTACTTAGAAGCGCTACCACTTAGATGGGCAGCTTCTCTTAAAGAATCAATATAGTTTAATTTAAGATGCATAGGATTATAAAATTTTTGTTTTAGACTTCTTCGAATCATCAGCTTTGAAAATATAATATTATAAAAGCTTGTACCAATAATTGGCAATTCAATTAAGAACTTATTAAGTTTATCTTTACGTTTAGGATTTTTTGCAAGCTCATTAAAACTTCCGGGGTTTATAAAGACTAAACTATTAAAATCATCAGGATTTTGATAACAAGCCATTGTTGCATAGGCATTACTTCTACCACTTGTTAAAACTGAGGTTTTTTCCCGAATAACATTTTTTCTAAAATCTACGAGCAATTGAACAAAAAGATAAGCAGTGTATGTGATTTTTGGCTTATCCGATTTACCATAGCCAATTAAATCTATGGCATATACACGGTATTTTTTTGCCAATGAATCAATAAGCTTATTGTATTCAAAAGAAGAACTATCAGCGGAAGTATCGTGGATAAGAAGAAGGCTAGATCCTTTCCCTTGAACCGTATAGAAAATTTTGCCAAATTTCCATTGATAATAATGGGCCCGACTATGGAATAACTTCTCTTTTATAGTGGAGACTGAGAAAATTAGTCGGTTATATAAAAACAGAAGGCAAGTACCAAAACCTATAAGCAATAATTTTTGAGAAAATTTTTTCAAAAGAATAACTCCCTTCAAAGCAAGTAGAATATGTTGACTACTACTATTATGGCCGAAAATCATTTTTATTTCAATAGTAAACCTGCAATTACTCAAAAATAAAGATAATAATATATCATAACCTTGTACACCATGTTGAAAAAGTGATATAATTATATGAAAGGTTAAAGTGTCAAGACTAGGTTTCTCTTGTTACTTACAAGATATAGGTTATGTTGATGCTTGCATAACTATATATTTTAAGTAACAAGTTCAACTTTATGGTTTTGACACTTTAACCATATGAAAACCTACTATGAAGGAATGTGACCATGTATAAGAAACAGTTTAATCAGTTGGACGAAATCATTGACAAAACCATTGATTCTATTAAGGACAGTGTGAAAGAAATAAAAGACATCAGTGATTATGCAAGGCAAGAATATCTTGAGCTTGAAGAAGAGTTTTTACGTCTAAAAATTGAAGCTACTGACCTGATTGATCGAGTTGATTTTTTAGAAAAGAAGTATAAATTGTCCAAGTCTAAGCTTTTAATGGTCAATAAGAATTTTAGCAATTATAGCCAAGAAGAAATGCAGCAAATATATGAAGCCACAGATAAGTTGAGGGTTGACTTGGCTGTGGAAAAAGAAAGAGAAATGAATTTAATCAAAAGAAGAAATGAACTGGAGTTACATTTGAAATATGTGCGTAAAATATCTGAAAAAGCAGATAAACTTTCTTATAATTTTGAAATAGCTTATAGTGTACTTTCGGGTGATCTGAAGAAAATAACCGAAAAGATAGATGATATTCAGAATAAGGAAATTTGGGGCCTTAAAGTAATAGAAGCTCAAGAGATAGAGAGACAAAGAATAGCTAGAGACATGCACGATGGCCCGGCCCAAGGTTTATCCAATCTCATTATAAAGACAGAATTATGCATTAAATTGTTGGATATTGACATTGATCGTACAAAATTAGAACTTCAGACTTTAAAGATGTACATTAGAGGAACTATAGATGAGACCCGACGCATGATTTACAACCTTCGTCCGATGTCGATTGATGACCTCGGTCTAATACCAACCATAGAACGACTTATTGAAAAAATGAGTGAAGATTTGGGATTTAGTATTGAGTTTAATGTAATGGAATGTGATGATTATAAGACAGAAGAAATTGATCCCGTTGTTAATTTAACCTTATACCGCATTACACAAGAAGCTCTGAATAATGTTTTAAAGTATTCTAAAGCCACAAGAGTTTGTGTAGATTTAACATACGAAGATACTGGTATAGAACTTGAAATAACGGATAATGGTATTGGATTTGAGGTTGGTGACATGAAGTTGAGTCTAAAAGACAATAAAGGTTTTGGAATGTCTATGATGCGCGAAAGGGCGAATCTTTTATCCAGTGACTTTCAAATTGTATCAAGAATAGGAAGAGGTACTTCAATACATATAAGGGTTCCCTTGATTAATAAGGAGGAGAGAGATGAGTAAAATTAGAATTATGATAGCCGATGATCATTCTATGGTAAGAGAAGGCTTAAAACAATTAGTAGAATTAGAAGAAGATATTATTGTTGTGGCTCAAGCAGGAAATGGTAATGAAACAATAGAAAAGATTATTGAATATAGTCCCGATGTTGTTCTATTGGACATTAATATGCCTGAGCGTAATGGACTTGAAGTTTTAACCTATTTGAAGCAAAATGATATTAGTGCAAACATAATAATATTAACGATTCACAATGAAGTTGAATACCTGTATAAGGCTGTAGAAATCGGTGTAAAAGGATATGTTTTAAAGGACTCTGAATCAGATGTTCTTATACGCGCCATTCGTTCGGTTTATGTAGGTGAAACTTATATACAACCCAATATGGCATCTTTGTTGTTTAAAAAAATGAATAATGAGGAAACTGGTTCGGCACATAATACGAGATTAACAAAACGAGAAATAGAAGTCCTTAAATTAATTACTGAGGGCTTACTTAACAAAGAAATTGCCCACAGATTATGTATAAGTGAAAAAACAGTTAAGAATCACGTATCTAATATTTTTAAGAAGATAGAAGTTTCCGATCGTACGCAAGCTGCTGTGTTTGCAATAAAGAATGCTATTGTAGAATTATTTTAGAAGTTTCAACTAATGTTATTGACGATAAATTCATAAAACCAGTAAAAAAGCCTCTAAGAATAATGTCTTAGAGGCTTTTTTTGTGTGCCAGGCATAGTACTAATCTAGCCACGGGTGTTTATCGCCAAGTGTAGCGAACCACAAGTTGGTATCAGTAATGGTATGGATGAAGGAAGTGGTGTAGCAAAATTCTTAACCCTACGAACAGAAACTTGATAAGGCGATTAGGTGGGTGAGGTTGCTCAAGAAACTTAAGCTCAAATGATAAATGTAAACCGAAGTTGTAAATCAAGGGGTTGTGGAATGAAAGATTAGTGTCTTACCTTAGGGGACTCCTACCCACTTGTTAAAAGATATGGTCAAAAAAGGTTTAGGGAGGGAGTCAGAGGAGGTCATAGTAGGTTCGTAACCGAGGGATATTGTTTGTATCTAGAGGAGTGATATGTATGAATTTTCTAATAAATGACAGTTCAACAATAAACCTAATTCATTGTATGATCCAACATCTATTTAGATAAGTTAGATAAAGAATTGGAGCAACGAGGACTGCGTTTCGTAAGATACGCAGACGATAGTGGTAAGCCACCGAAATCGCTATCCAGGTGGAGGTTTCAAACTACCTTAAGGCGTTGTGGCCAAAAGCCATGGTATGAGCCTTAAGGAAAAGGCAGTCGAGAATTATCAGGTGAGTATTAAGGAGATGATTGAAGAAGTGAACCGCTTATGAAGGTGTCGAAAGCATAGCGATTCCATTAAAACAAAGGGGTTGTCGTTAATCTGGAATAAGTCTAGTGGAAGAACCACAAGATAAGGCACCGATGCAAGCATGGGGCAGATTCTGATGTAGTAGTTTTGAAGCATCTGTAATGGAGATGGAATAAAGAACAGAAGTAATCCAATTTTAAGATTAAGCAACTTTGAAATGAGGAGGAACTTGTTGGAGAAAGAAAGTCATACGACTTTTCAAAAAAGTAGTATTTACTGCAAAAGCGAAATGGATGCAAATTCAATCACGAAGCTATTTATAAAGAAGTGAACTCAAGACTTGGGTGGTACAAAAGAAGTGGGATGAAGGTGGTGAATTTTATATTAAATCCAAAGTTATTTTAAAAAATAAAGTACGGAGTATTTTTGTTCAATCAATACTATCTAATTTCACAAAAAAGTTATCATGGGATGATGTATAACGATGAGTCTTTATACTATGAGTTTCAATTGTTTCACGTGAAACATAATGAATAGTTGAAGTGAATGTGCTATAATCCTATCTTTGACAGTTGATAAAAATAAAAATCCTGTAGAATCTTGATACTAAAGGTTTTGCAGGATTTCATGTTGGTTCAAAAAGTGCGTAATGTTTCTATTTTTTTGTTTCTTTGAAAATATTTTTCATCTTTTGAGTAGTAACAATCTGATAATCCGTGCGAAAACCGAAAGCTTCATGTAAAGCATCGGTAAAATCAGCTCTTGTGTAGATTGGTTCATAACCTTCCCTCTTAATTTCTTTAAAATTCATTTCTCGTAATTCTTTCATAATTTCATGGCATGTAAATTGTTCATGAAGCTTCTTTTCGAGGAATCTGTAAATCATTAGAGCTATAAAACAAGTGGTGAAATGTGCTTCTATCCTGTCATCGTTGCTTAGGAATACTGGTCTTGCTTTAAACTCACTTTTCATAATTCTAAAACATTCTTCTATTTCCCATCTTCTATGATTCACCTTAGCTATTTCATTAGGATCGTCGTCAAGATTTGTGCAAACACCATAAAAGCCATCATACATTTCTTCTTTGGCGATTGCAGTTTCATCTATGCTATAGATGGCTTTATCAGCTATTTCTCCATCTTTTGTTACATTAGTGGATGAGATGAAACGTTTATAATCATTTTGATTTTTCTTTTTAATATTAGAGGGTCTATCTGCAATCAGTTTAGCAGCACGTTCTAACTGCCCATTTCGAATCCGTCTTTGATAATCTTTGTATTTTAAGGAATAAGTAACAATCAGTTTCTGTTCGAGACCATCCTCTTTTATCCAACGTTCCTTGTAAAAGGTTACCGTTTTATATTTTTCATAGGCCGTTTCATCCTGATCGCATAGGCTAATATCATAGGTTTTATCAGTTCCGGGAAGATGGCAGCCTGTCGTATCAAGTGCCCATTGTTTCAGATGTTTTTTTAGCTTTTTGATAGACTGTGTTGTAATAAAAGCCCTACCATCTTTATTGTTAAATTTACGATTGTCCGTTGAAGATAATCCGGCATCTGTACAGACAATAAACTTTGATAGCTCAAAGTCTTTAAGAATTTTTTCCTCTAGTGGTTTAAGAGTTGTTTGCTCATTTGTATTGCCACTATAGATACTAAATGTAAGGGGGATACCATCTCCATCCATAAATAAGCCCATTTTAACAATCGGATTTGGTTTGTGGTCCTTACCGACCCCGTATCGTTTCTTACCTTTCTCTTGCTCTATTTCAAAGAAGTAGTTGGTACAATCATAGTAAAGCACATTGGTGTTCCTCTTAGAAATTTTCAGACTATTTTCATATAATGAAGATTGTATAAAGTCTGTCTCCTTAGCAAGAACTTCAAGAGCTCTATATATTTGATGTAGATCAAATTAGGCTGTTCTATAAACTTTTTAGAAAGCTGATTGGTTGCAAGTTTGGACGAAGGGAAGATAATTCTGCCATAAATTAACCGTGAGAGTATGGCGTTAAGATCAAAATCAATTTTATATTTTTGAGATATTTCCTTACATATTTTGTGAAGTCCAAGCTCATAGTATATTTTTTGTAGAAATAGGTAACTGCCGTTAAAAAAATGTTGCTCACCTTTGGTGATAAGCTTTGTAGGGGAATGTTTTACAATGATTTCCCGTTTCTCTTCTTTATCTTTTTTAATAAGTTCTTCCACATATTTTTTTGCCCATTCCTCAGGATCCTGTCCATTCAGTTTTTTCTCTAACTCTTTAATAGTTCCAAGTTTTTCAACAATCTTAGTAGTACGTTTATTATTTTCTATAATATCCTTTATCACGTAAAGTGAAGTAGCATTTTTAGAATTTGAATATAATAATCTCATAATCAAAACACCTCCAATATCTTATATTATATTACTTACGATACATTACGCAACAATTAATTCCAAAATTTGACAAAAAAAATAAGCCCTATCAAGGCTTTAAGCGTTTTTTTGATTATGCAACTGTCAAAGACCCGGTTTCACGTGAAACAATTGATTGGAACTTTAAAGATGATTTCTAATGTTTCACGTGAAACATAATGAATAGTTGAAGTGAATGTGCTATAATTAGAAAAGAAAATGAGAGCAGGTGTAGAATATGGGTAGAATTATAGCGATTGCCAATCAGAAAGGTGGGGTTGGCAAAACAACGACAGCGATTAATCTTTCGGCCTGTCTCGCAGAAAAAAAGAAAAAAGTTTTAACACTGGACATTGATCCTCAAGGAAATACAACTAGAGGATTAGGTATTGACAAAACCAAACTAAAGAACACGACCTATGAACTACTTCTCGGTACGCAGTCACTAGAAGAGACCGTTATGGTAAACATCTATGACAATCTGTCTTTGATACCAGCGAATGTAGAGTTAGCCGGCGCGGAGGTTGAACTAATAGGTTTAAAAGAAAACAGCTTTATTATGAAAAAAATACTCAAAACTATTGTTTTGGAGTATGATTTCATTATTATTGATTGTCCACCGTCCTTAAGCATACTTACAGTGAATGCATTAACAGCAGCAGACACAGTTTTAGTACCTATTCAATGTGAGTTCTTTGCTCTTGAAGGACTATCTCAACTCATGCATACAATTAATTTAGTAAAAAAACGTCTCAATCCCGATTTAGAAATCGAAGGTGTAGTTTTCACGATGTATGATGCAAGAACAAATTTATCCATACAGGTTGTTGAAGAAGTAAAAAAAGAACTTAGACGTACGAATATATATCAAACCATCATACCAAGAAATGTAAGACTTGGAGAAGCACCAAGTTATGGTTTACCTATAAACCTGTACGATTCTAATTCTAAAGGTGCAGAAAGCTACCGACTATTGGCAGATGAAGTCATTGAAAGGAGAGTATAACATGGCTAAAAAAAGAGGACTGGGTCAGGGGTTGAATGCACTTATTTCTGACGAACTTGAAGATGAAATACTGGACCATGGAAAAAGTGGTACTTTAAATATAAGAATATCTAATATAGAGCCTAATAGAGAACAACCTAGGAAAGTTTTTGAAGAGGATGCATTGCATGAGCTGGCGGATTCTATTACCCAATATGGTATTATTCAACCATTGATTGTTATAAAAAAGGATAAATATTATGAAATCATAGCCGGTGAGCGTAGATGGCGGGCGGCAAAAATAGCAGGTCTTAAGGAAGTACCGGTTATTGTCAAAGATTATTCGGATGAAATGATTCTTGAAGTATCCCTTATAGAAAATATTCAAAGAGAAAATCTAAATCCTATTGAAGAAGCTTTAGCTTATCAACGTTTGATTGGAGAGTTTTCTCTTAAGCAAGATGAGATAGCCGAGAAGGTATCAAAAAGCAGATCTGCAATTGCGAACACTTTAAGATTGCTAAATCTTTGTAAACAAGTACAACAGATGATTATTGATGAAATGATATCAAGTGGTCATGCAAGAGCCTTGCTAAGGATAGAAGATCAAAATGCCCAACTTGATATTGCAACAAGAGTTTTTGATGAAAAGCTCAGTGTAAGAGAAACAGAAAAGCTTATTAAAAATCATTTTAATCCTAGTAAAAAAGTTAAAAAAGATACAGCCTTATCTGCCCTTGATCCCGTTTATAAAAAGATAGAGGATGATGTAAAGAAAATTTTTGGTACAAAGGTATCCATTCTTAAAAAAACAGAACAAGTGGGAAAAATCGAGATAGAATACTATTCCAAAGATGAACTGAATAGAATATTAGAGTTAATACATACAATACAGGATTAATAGGAGATTGCACATGGAAATATATCAATATATTAACATCTATACAACAGATATTATTGCGATTTTAATCATCGTTGCATCATTGCTAATATTAACTACTTTAATACAATTTATTACGATATCTCGCTTAAAGAAAAAGTATAGACGTTTTACATCTTTAAGCTCTGAAATTAACATTGAAGATGTCTTAATCAACAATCAAGAAAGTATTAAGAACTTAATGAATGATAAGATGATTATTCAAGATGATATTAGAAAAATATATAAAAGCCTTAATAAGACATTTGAAAGTGTTGCAATGCATAAATACGATGCATTTGGTGGTATGGGAGGTAAGTTAAGCGCTGTTATTGTGCTAATAAATAAGAATTTAGATGGTTTCTTATTAAATTCTATAAATACAAGAGAGGGTAGTCATCTCTTTACCAAACAGATTATTAAAGGCAAGACAGAGCAGGCACTATCAAAAGAAGAACAAGATACTATTAAAATGGCTATTGACAAATTTAGACTGTGTTAATAAATGAGATTAAGAGAGGCATATTATGAAATATAAATTACTGGCGATAGACTTAGATGATACATTATTAAATGATCATCTTGAAATTAGTGAAGACAATAAAAAAGCAATTATAGAAATGGAAAAGATGGGCATACATGTTGTATTTTGCTCTGGTAGAGCAAAGGCTTCTATGATGAAATATGTTAAGGACGTCGGCGTACATGAAAAAGAAGACTATATTATCTCTTATAATGGTGCGGTCATAGACCGCCTTGATGGTGAAAGAGTATTCTATAAACCAATTTCAGGAGAAGATCTAAAAGAATTAATAGAAGCTGGTCGACAACATAACATTGATACACAGCTTTACATGGATGAGATTATGGTTGAGAAATATACAGAGAAAACCCAACAATATGAAAAGCTATCAGGATTGCAAGTAAAGGTAGTAAGTGATCTTAAGGAAGTGAAAGAGAGTATAAAAGTGCTCTATAATCATGTTGCTGGAGAGGCACTAGAAGAATTACGACTTGAGTTAATGGCAAAGTTTGATGATACATTTAATATTTTCTATTCCAAATCTCATTATATAGAAGTTCTTCATAAGGAAGCAAATAAAGGTTTGGCTGTAAAAAATTTAGCTGAAAGCTTAGGTATTAAACAAGAAGAAGTCGTTGCTATTGGTGATGGATTCAATGATGTATCCATGATAAAATATGCTGGTCTTGGTATAGCCATAAAAAATGCCCATGAAGGTGTTAAGGTTACAGCGGACTATATTACAGAGTCAGAAAATAATCAAAATGCTATATGGGAAGTATATGAAAAATTCATTAAATGATACAAAAATCAACCTTTACTTTAAGGGTGATGGTGGGTGATTTTTAAGCAAGACTTCTACTAGAACAATGGCCATAGGGTTAACGACCTTATACTTAATTTCCAGTCCTTCACGTTTTCCTTCGATGATATGTGCAGCTTTTAACTTGGCTAGATGTTGGGATACAGTCGATTGGGGTATACTTAGGCAACTCTGCATAAAAGTTACATTACATCCGGGATTCTCAAGTAAACCATCTACTATGCATAGCCTTGCGGGATGACCTAGAACCTTTAATAACTCAGCCACTTCATTATATGTTTCTAATTCCATAATAACACCTCATCAAAGTTTATATAAATTTTTTAAATATCATAATATACTAATAAATAGAACATTTTAATTGTATCAAATAAATCAGACGATGTAAATAACAGTGTTAATAATATTATATGTTTGTTATAATAAGCCTGTAATACTGAAGGACCTAGCTGTAAGAGATCTAATTTAATGGAGGCGTCTTATGAACATAAAAGGAACCTATGAAATTATTCAACATAATATTAGAGTAAGTAAGCTAGCGGAAAAATTAGCCTATAGCATGGACTTAGATGAAGAAATGTGTCAAAGTGTAGCGGTTTCGGGTTTATTTATTGATATGGGTAAACTATCTATGGACAACGAGGTTTTCGGCAGTTCAAGAGACCTTACCAATGATGAATATGAGTATGTAAAACAACATACAATAAAAAGTACACAAATGCTTTTACAAGCAAGTCATGTATCCAATGAAGTCTTAAGCAGTATTATGCATCATCATGAGAATTATGATGGCTCAGGTTATCCGGATAAACTTAAAGGAGAATTAATACCTTTAGGTGCAAGAATACTAAAGATATGTGATGTTTTCTATGCATTACTTGAAAAAAGGCCTTTTAGGGAAGACTATTCAAAAAAAGAGGCTATTTTAATCATGTCAAAAGAAGAAGACCAATTCGACCCCAAAATCATGACTGTATTTAAAGAAGTCGTAAGTACAACCAGAATCAATTTTTAAGAGATCTTGGTGACATAGGAAAGAGGATAAATTGATCAAAAGAATTGCAAATATAAGCGAAACTAAGGCAATTATTGAAAAGTACGGATTTAATTTTCAAAAAAGATTTGGACAGAATTTTTTAATTGACTCCAATATTATAGATAAGATTATTCAAGGTGCATCCCTTACAAAAGAAGATGTTGTATTGGAAATTGGTCCTGGAATAGGTAGCCTAACGCAAGCCATGGCAGAGTCGGCCAAAAAAGTAATAGCTATCGAGATAGATAAGAAGTTAATACCGGTACTAGAAGATACTTTAAGTGGTTATGATAACGTAAGAATTATTAATGAGGATATTTTAAAGTTAGATATTAATAAGCTAATTTCCGAAGAAGGTGTAAATCGGATTAAAGTTGTTGCGAATCTTCCATATTATATAACAACACCCATTATTATGAATCTATTAGAAAAAAGGCTACCAATAACTTCCATTACTGTCATGATACAAAAGGAAGTGGCAGAACGAATGGATGCGGTTCCAGGGACTAAGGCGTATGGTGCACTGTCTCTAGCAACAAGCTATTATGCCCAAACAGAATTGGTTACTATGGTTAAACCGGATTGTTTTATGCCTAAACCTAATGTAAGTTCGGCAGTTATTAAACTAACAAGACGCATGACACCTTCTGTATCAGTTATAGATGAAGCAACTCTTTTCAAAATTATTAAGGGAGGGTTTGCTCAAAGAAGAAAGACATTGATTAATAGTCTAACTAACAGCCAGCCTCAATTTGATAAAAACCAAGTTATACATGTACTTGAGACCTTGGATTTAGATGTTAGAATTCGAGGTGAAGCATTAAATCTTAATCAGTATGCACAGATTACGAATAAACTAATAAAGCTCGCAGACTTAGATAGCAAAAAGCCATCACTTAAGTGATGGCTTTTTGCTATCTAAGAGAAAAACGAGATATTATTTAACATGTACAGATTACAAGATAATCCCTAGTATGAGGATTTTTTATTAATACTAATACTACCCACATCAACACTTAGGAAAATATTAGCCTCAGGTCTATTTGACACCACAGGTATATTACTAGAGATTTCAGTTAGCTTAGTATTGCTATAAACTTTGCTTTCGTCATTAAAAGGTAGTATCAAATCCAAACTGCCGATATTTACCTTCGCATCAAGCTGATGGACAGGTTCCATAAATTGTAACCGAATATCGCCTGCATTAGAGGTTATCGTTGCATCAAGTGGTGAACGGCTAAAAACAAAATCTAAATCGCCAAAATTATTAGATGCTTTAAATTTTTGTATCTCTTTTAGTGCATGAAGTCGTAATGTCCCAGTATTAATAGACAAATCTAGTTGATTTAGACTCTCTTCGGTCTTTACGTTAATGTTACCAGCATTGATGCTAAGCGTTAATTGATCTAAGGGTTGTACAAGATCTATCTTCAATTCACCTACATTCGAACGAATACTAAGGTTATCTAGATGATTCGGTAAGGTTAAATCGCCTAACTCAAAAATTGTTTTTTCAATAATTAAAGTATCACAATGATAATCTTCAGGTACATATAAAGTTATGGATCCATTGTATGTTCGATCTGTAAAAACATTCTTTAAAGTTAATTTGGAGCTGATATAGATTTCTTGATTGACTTGAGTGGCTTTATAATCAACTCTATATTTTGGGGTATCTGGGACCTCCCTATCAAAAATGACTTTAATATCATCTCGATCTTCATGAACAAACAGGATGGTTTCAGCTGTTGCAAGTATTTTTATCCTATCTAAGACGTCAAAGGTTTTCTCCTCATATATTTGTTTAGTGTTAAACCGACTTGAGGGGTTCTTACTATCAAAATTCAAACCATCCAGATCAAAATCCATATTCATTGTAATATTATCAAGCCGACTAACCATGATATTTGAATTAAAGAATTCCTTAAAACTTAAATTGTGCTTATCCATATAACTAATTATTATTAGGGCAGCTAGTGCTATAATAGCGACAGAAGCCAATAGTGCCTTCCCCATGATAGAATCAAAACTATTTTTCATAACGATCACCTCTTATTAATTGAATATTCCATTTCACATACTTAACAGTTAACATACACCAGTATTTTATAAACCATATGGAAAGTACCATAAAAAAAGTACCGAGTCCTATTAAAAAAATACCACTATTCGCCAACAAAACGGGATGTTCAATTAAGAATAAGGGCAAACGAAAAACACTCGGTAAGGGAAAAAAAGTAGAAAATAAAAGCGCAATACCAGAAAAAAAGGCACCAAAACCGCCACCCAAAAACCCTATGGTGACCCCCCATATACCAGCATAGATGCCTAATACGAAAATCAAATTAAACAACAGTAGTCCCATTCCAATGAAAAAGCTTTTTAAAAACTTAATACCAAGGGGCTCCACAGGCTGAGTCATTTCCTTTTTTCTGTAGGTGGCAGCTAATTGTTCAGGATTACCAAAACGTGCTAAGGTTTTCTCTAAATCATCAGGATTGGACTCGACCTGTTCCAGCTGATTTTTGTAATGAGCAATAATACGAAATCGATCTTTTACATTATACTTAATAAGTGCAGCATCCAAGGACGCTAAAAATTCTGATTGAGTCATAAGAGGACCCCTTTCATACTTCTGTTAATAAAGTAAGTATACCAATGTTTTATTCATTTACCCAGATAAAAGGATTAGAATTTAGTTAGAAAACTTGACAAAAAACCAAAAAGTGATATACTTTGATTATCAAACTATTCTAAACTCAAATCAATACATATCTATAATAAGACATCACATGTATAACAAAAGTATAGACTTTTGATTTAAGGAGCAATCATGAAAACAGCTAAAATATCCGGCATTGGACATTATGTACCAGAACTCAAAGTATCAAATAACGATCTTTCTAAATTGATGGATACGAATGATGAATGGATTTATTCGAGAACAGGGATAAGAAATAGATATATTGCAGTTAGTGAAACTTCTTATGAGATGGCGGGCTTCGCAGCTTTAAGAGCATTGGAAAAGGCAGGATTAGATCCTATAAATGTTGATCTTATTATAGTGGCAACTTTTTCAGGGGAGTATGCTACACCATCTATGGCGTGTCTTGTTCAAAAAGCGATTGGTGCTGTTAAAGCTATGAGTTTTGATTTAAATGCAGCATGTTCAGGCTTTGTTTATGGCATAGATGTTGCAGATCAGTTTATAAAAACAGGTAAATATAAAAATGCTTTAGTCATTGGAAGTGAGAAGCTATCTCAAATTCTCGATTGGGAAGATCGAAGTACTTGTGTATTATTTGGAGACGGTGCAGGTGCAGTTGTTTTAGAAGCCGGAGATGACGTTGGTATTATTGATTCTATTAATTATGCAATCGGCGAAGCATATGAATGCCTATATGCAAAGAATGTTGGTAATAAAACACCTTTTTATGAAGAGCAAAATGAGCATAAGCTAATGATGAACGGACAAGATGTATTTCAGTTTGCCTGTAAAAAAGTACCTGAGGTACTTTATGAAATGATGGAAAAAAATCAAGTCAATCAAGAAGACGTAGATTATTTTGTACTCCATCAGGCTAATGTACGTATAGTGACTAAAATCGCAAAACGCATGAAAATAAGTATAGACAAGTTTTATATAAACATGGAAGCTTATGGCAATACATCTGCAGCATCAATACCTATTGCATTATCTGAAATGTCAGAAAAAAATATGCTGACAGGAAAAAAGGTTCTTATTGCAGGGTTTGGTGCAGGTTTGACATATGGTTGTAGTTTGATACAATTTTAATGAATGGATACCTTGATTGGTTAAAGTATCAAAACTAAGTTTTCTAAGTTTCCCAAATTTCATTCAACATATAGATTATGTTGATACATTCATAACGATATATTGAATGAAAAAGTTCAACTAATTAGTTTTGTCACTTTAACCTGATTAAAGGGTTCAAATAAAGTGTTTTGATAACAAAAACTAAGATAATAGATTATAGGAGGCAATAACATGACTTTAGAAGCGTTAGTAGAAATCATTGTAGAAGAATTAGATGTAGATGTAGCAAAGGTAGTGCCAACAGCATCATTTATTGATGACTTAGGTGCGGATTCATTGGATCTTTTTGAATTAGTAATGAGTATTGAAGATGCATTCGGTGTTGCAATACCAAATGAAGAATTGGTTAATATTAAGACCGTTCAAGATGTTCTTAACTATGCTGAGGCAAATGCTTAAACAATAGACAAAAAAGGTAAAAAGAACTTTTATTTTAAATAGAGGTTCTTTTTACCTAAATAAAAAAAGGTGTCAAGGAGAATAAAAATGGGTAAAATTGCTTTTATTTTTCCAGGCCAAGGTGCTCAACATATGGGCATGGGTCAGGAGTTTATTTCCAATTACGTTGAAAGTAAGAAAGTGTTTGACCAGGCCAATGACTTATTAGATTTTGACTTATACGAGCTATGCAACACTGAAAACACAAAAATTAATGATACAGCCTATACCCAGGTGGCATTGCTATCGGTATCCATAGCTACATTAAAAATCATAGAAGACATGGGTGTCAAAGCGGACTATCTTGCCGGCTTGAGTCTAGGTGAATATAGTGCTCTCGTGGCAAGTGGGTTATTGAGTTTTGATGAAGCTATTGATATTGTTAGAAAAAGAGGTCAATACATGCAAGAGTCTGCTCTAGATACAGATGGAGGTATGGCTGCCATCATTGGCTCCAATCAGGAGGCCATATTAGAAGTTTTTAATCAAGTAGAGGGTTATTTGACCATAGCCAATTACAACAGCAGTAATCAAATCGTGATTGCTGGTGAAAAGGATGCTCTAAACAAAAGTTATCCATTGTTTGAAGCAGCAAGAATTAAAGTCATACCCTTAAACGTCAGTGGAGCTTTTCATAGTGAGTTAATGGCTGGGGCTGCAGACAAATTAAGATCAAGGCTTGATTCCGTGGTTTTCAATAAATATATAACACCGTATCTCAGTAATGTGACGGGTAAAGTGGTTACAGATACAAGTCAGATCAAAAATCTGTTGATAACACAAGTGAAGTCACCAGTTTTATGGGAAAACAATGTGCAAGAAATGATTGCACTTGGCGTAGACACCTTCATAGAAATCGGTCCGGGCAACACTTTGGCGGGCTTAATAAAGAAGATTGATCGCAAGAAAAAAATAATTAGTGTTAATGGTCTAGATGGACTAGAAAAACTAAAAACATTTATGGAGGTTAAATAATGGCAGATTATAAAGTAGCACTTATAACAGGGGGCAATACCGGTATTGGTAAAGTAATAGCCTTAGAACTTGCTAAAGAAGGACATGATATACTTTTAAATTATATTTTTGATGAGGCAGCTGCACTTGAAGTGAAAAGTCAAGTTGAGACTATTGGAAGCAGATGTGAGCTTTTATATGGTGATATCAGTGATTTTGGCGTCGTGGAAAAAATGATGGAAGATGCGTTTAAGATTTTTGGTAGAATTGATGTCTTGGTTAACAATGCAGGTATAACAAGAGATAACCTGATTATGCGCATGAGCGAAGATGAGTTCGACGCAGTTATTAATGTCAACTTAAAAGGAACTTTCAATTGTTGCAAGCATATAGCAAGAAAAATGCTTAAACAAAAAGAAGGTAAGATTATTAATATTGCATCTATTGTTGGTGTTATGGGTAATGTGGGTCAAGTGAATTATTCGGCTTCAAAAGCTGGTGTTATTGGTCTAACAAAAACTTTAGCAAGAGAATTTGCATCAAGGGGCATTAAAGTAAATGCGATTGCACCAGGGTTTATTAAGACGGCAATGACGGATAAGATGCCTGAGCAAGCAAGGACTGAAATGATTGCCAATATACCTTTAAACAGACTTGGCGAGCCAAAGGATATTGCAGATTTGGTTGTATTTTTGGCATCAGATAAGGCGGATTACATAACAGGACAGATTATTGGTGTCAATGGTGGGTTATATATATAGAAGATTGGTTAAGGTGTCAAAACTAAATAGTTGAACCCTCACATAGAATATATTGTTACGAATGTATTAACGTAATCTATATATTCTATGTGGATTTAGTGAAACTTAGTTTTGATCCTTTAACCAAGATTAAAAAGATGTGAGAAGGAGTATAAGAATGAGTAGAAGAGTTGTTGTTACAGGTATAGGTGCAATCACACCAATTGGAAACAATGTGGACCAATTTTGGTCAGCATTAAAAGAAGGTATTTCAGGTGTGGGTATGATCACCCAATTTGATGCATCCGACTATCCAGTCAAAATAGCGGCTGAATTAAAAGATTATAACCCGAAAGACTTCTTAGATAGGAAAGAAGCCAAGCGCATGGAACGATTTTCACAGTTTGCAGTTATTGCAGCAGGTGAAGCCCTTACTATGTCAGGCCTTAAAGTGACAGAAGATAATTGTGACCGTATTGGTACATTTATTGGATCCGGTATGGGTAGCCTTGGCATGATTGAGGAAGAAGAAAAGCGTTTGTTGGAGTTTGGTCCCCAAAGAGTAGCGCCACTTATTATTCCCAAAATCATTGTTAATATGGCAGCCGGTAATGTGGCTATAAAATATGGTTTAAAAGGACCTTCTCACTGTATCGTGTCAGCATGTGCCTCAGGTTCACATTCCATTGGTGAAGCCTTTCGTAATATCAAGTTTGGCATTATGGATGTAGCCGTAACCGGGGGTACAGAAAGTTGTCTGTCGCCAATGGGTATTGCAGGATTTAGTGCTCTAACGGCACTAAGTCTTAATCCGGACCCCCAAAAAGCATCCAGACCTTTTGATGGTGGTCGAGATGGTTTTGTTATGGGTGAAGGTGCAGGCATACTTGTACTTGAAGCTTTGGACTATGCCTTGGAACGTGGTGCGACTATTTTGGCTGAAATTGCAGGATATGGAGCTACAACCGATGCATATCATATGACATCTCCAGCGCCTGGAGGCATTGGCGGAGCGAAAGCCATGACATTGGCAATTAAAGAGGCAGGACTTAAACCAACAGATATTGATTATATCAATGCTCATGGTACGAGCACCCCTTATAACGATAAATTTGAGACAGAAGCCATCAAAGTTTCACTAGGTGAACACGCATATAAAGTGGCGATTAACTCAACGAAATCAATGACGGGGCATTTACTAGGCGCAGCAGGCGGCATAGAAGCTGTAGTATGCATTAAATCTATTCAAGAGGATTACCTACATCCGACAATCAATCAAGAGACGAAGGATCCTGAATGTGATCTCGATTATGTACCTAATGTTGGAAGAAGCACCAAGGTGAATGTGGCCTTATCCAATTCATTAGGCTTTGGTGGTCATAACGCCACTTTACTGTTTAAAAAATATGAATAAATAAGTTTGGGAGGCTATGTTTATTATGGAAACGAAAGAAATATTTAATCTAATTGAAAGCTTAAAGACAACAGAATATGCTCATATAGAAATCAATCATGAAGGGACCCTTTTGGTATTTGATAAGATTGGTGGAAGACAACTGAGTGAAACAACTAATCCTACACCGCCTATGCAAAACAATATGAACATGGCAGAGACATCAGCTGTTACATCTAGTAATACATATTATGAAGAAAAAACGGTAATGGCTACATCAAAAGAAGAAGAGAACTTTTTATCTATTGATTCACCAATTGTAGGAACATATTACAATGCGCCAAGCCCTGAAGCTAATACTTATGTAAAAGTTGGAGATAGTGTTAAAAAAGGTGATGTCGTATGTATTATTGAGGCCATGAAGCTCATGAATGAGATCGAATCTGAAGTAGATGGCGAGATTGTTGCCATCATGGTTCAAAACGAGTCTCCTGTTGAATATGGCCAACAACTTTTTAAAATAAAACCCTTATAAGGAGCATAATATGTTAGATATTAAGCAAATACAAGAAATCATTCCTCATAGAGCCCCCTTTTTATTGATTGACCGTGTGGATGAATTGGTGGTTGGTGTAAGTGCAATAGCTACAAAAAACGTTACTTTTAACGAGTATTTTTTTCAAGGACATTTTCCGACAGAACCGGTTATGCCAGGTGTCTTGATTATTGAAGCCTTAGCACAAACAGGCGCAGTAGCTATATTAGCCAAAGAAGAAAACAAAGGTAAGATTGCGTATTTTGCAGGTATTGATAAAGCAAAATTCAAACAAAAGGTCGTACCGGGTGACGTGCTGAAATTAGAAGTAGAAATCATTAGATCTAAAGGTCCCATCGGTATCGGCAAGGCGACGGCATCAGTAGATGGTAAAATTGCTACGGAATGTGAACTTAAATTCTTTGTCGGTTAAAATAGGAGGCTTGCATGTTTGAAAAAATATTAATTGCCAATCGAGGTGAGATTGCTGTTAGAATCATTAGAGCATGTCGTGAGATGGGCATAAAAAGTGTTGCAGTTTATTCAGAAGCAGATAAAGAAGCGCTTCATACACAATTAGCAGACGAAGCCATATGCATTGGACCTGCTAATTCTAGAGAAAGTTACCTAGATATAACAAGGGTTATTAGCGCTGCAGTTATAACAAAGGCAAACGCGATACATCCTGGCTTTGGTTTTTTATCGGAAAATCCGACCTTTGCTCATGCTTGTGAAGATTCTAACATAATACTCATAGGTCCCTCATCAGAAATGATAGAAGCCATGGGCAATAAGTCAAGAGCCAGAAAAACCATGATTGAAGCAGGTATTCCTGTTGTACCGGGATCAGATGGTATTGTCAAAAGTATAATAGAAGCTAAAAAAATAGCAAATGATATTGGCTACCCCATGATTATCAAGGCATCTTCAGGTGGTGGCGGAAAAGGCATGCGCATTATATTAAATGAAGGCGAACTTGAGAAAAATTTTATAATGGCACAAAAGGAAGCAAAGGCATCCTTTGATGATGATGCTATGTATATGGAACGTTATATTGTTAATCCTAGCCATATTGAATTTCAGATCTTAGCAGATAATTATGGTAATACGGTGCATCTTGGTGAACGTGATTGCTCTATCCAAAGACGTCATCAGAAGATTGTGGAAGAAGCACCATCATCTAAAATTACGCCAAAACTTAGAAAAACGATGGGTGACATTGCTGTAAAGGCAGCGAAATCTATCAACTATAGAAATGCCGGAACGGTTGAATTTTTACTAGAAGAGAGTGGTGAATTTTTCTTTATGGAAATGAACACACGTATTCAAGTAGAGCATCCGATTACAGAGATGATCACAGGTATTGACTTGATTAAGAAGCAAATAGAAATTGCAGGCGGAAAACCACTTAACTTAAAACAAAAGGATATCGTATTAAGGGGACATTCGATTGAATGCCGAATCAATGCAGAGAACCCTTCAAAAGGATTTAGGCCTTCACCGGGAACCATAGATTATTTGCATATGCCGGGTGGTCATGGTATAAGAATAGATTCGGCCATTTATAATGGTTATGCAGTACCGCCACTGTATGACTCAATGTTGGCAAAGCTTATTGTTCATGGTGATACGAGAGAGGATGCCATTCGTAAGATGAACAGCGCCCTTGGCGAATTTGTGGTGTCTGGAATTGATACCAACATAGACTTTCATATGGAAATTATTAATCAACCGGATTTTATTTCTGGGAATTATAATACAAGTTTTATTGAGAACATTCAAGGCGACAAATTTTTAAAATAGGATAGGTGGCATTTATGAAAAATATATTTAAAAAACCCCATTATATTCAATTGACACCCAATCCAAAGAATACAAACGAAGCCAATGTACCAACAGGTTCTTGGATTAAATGTCCGAACTGTCATGAACTGATTTATAAAAAGGCATTAAAGGACAGCGATTTTGTATGTGGTAGCTGTAAAAAACACTTTAGAATGGATGCCGAAAGTCGTCTGGATTCAATTCTTGATAAAGGTACTTTCTTAGAGATGTTTACAGAACTTAAAACAGTCAATGTACTGAATTTTAAAGGATATGATGAAAAAATTAAGGCCTTAAAAACCAAAACAAAACTTCATGAAGGCATAATGACAGGTACAGGAAAGATTGAAGGTAGAGAAGTTGCCATAGGCGTCATGGATTCAAGATTTTTAATGGGTAGCATGGGTGCGGTTGTAGGAGAAAAAGTGACATTATTGGTTGAGATGGCGACGGAGGCCTTGCTACCGGTTATCATCTATACCGCATCAGGCGGTGCTAGAATGCAAGAAGGAATCATATCGCTCATGCAGATGGCCAAAACATCTGCAGCTATAAAACGACATTCAGATGCAGGTTTGCTATATATAACTGTATTGACAGATCCAACGACAGGTGGTGTTACGGCTAGTTTTGCTATGCTAGGTGACATTATTTTGGCAGAACCGGGAAGTTTAATTGGATTTGCTGGCCCCAGAGTCATTAGAGATACTATTAAGCAAGAGTTGCCTGATGGTTTTCAGACAGCGGAGTTCTTAATGGAACATGGTTTTGTAGATAAAATCGTACACCGAGAAGATATGAGAAGTACTCTAAGTGTTCTTCTTAAAATGCATAGTTAGGAGGATCTTAAAATGAAGGCATGGGATCGCGTATTAAAAGCTAGAAAAAAAGATCGTCCGACATCTTTGGAATATTTGGATGTCATATTTGATTCTTTTATAGAACTACATGGTGACCGTTTATACTCAGATGATAAGGCCATCGTTGGTGGGCTTGCAAAACTCGGTGATATAAAGGTTACCGTTATAGCACAAGAAAAGGGTAAAAAGCTCAAAGATAAGATGGCGAGACATTTTGGAAGCCCTCTTCCGGATGGCTACAGAAAAGCGCTAAGACTCATGAAACAAGCAGAAAAGTTTAACCGCCCAATTATTTGTCTAATAGATACACAGGGTGCCTTTTGTGGTATTGAAGCGGAAGAACGCGGTCAAGGTGAAGCGATTGCTAGGAATCTCTATGAGATGTCAGCACTTAAAGTACCTATTATATCCATTATTATTGGAGAAGGTGGGTCAGGTGGCGCATTGGCACTTGCGGTATCTGATGAAGTCTGGATGCTTGAGAACGCCATCTATTCCATTTTATCACCGGAGGGATTTGCCAGCATACTTTATAAAGATGGATCTAAGGCCCCATTCATCGTAGATGAAATGAAAATTACAGCAAATGATTTGCTTAATCTAAAAGTTATTGAAAAAATCATTGACGAGCCTGAAGAAGGCATAGAGGTTCATTTTGATCAAACAGCAGAGGTCATGAAAAAAGCATTAATTGAGAAAATTGAAGAACTCTCTTTATTGGACAAAACCACTTTGGTTAATAGAAGGTATAATCGGTACAGACAATTTACATATGAATAGTATTGCTTTATAATAGAGACGTGTTGACGTCTCTATTATAGTTTTGAAACTTTAACCTTAGATGGAAGAAAAAACAGATGCTTATGAAAAATAACAATAGAAAAAAGAAAAAACTTGATCCCACTTTAAAAGCAGGTATTATTTGTGTTTTGGCCATTGCAATTATTTGGATTGTTATGACTTATAATAATGTTTGGTAGCATCCACGCGTCTAATGTAAGCCTTTACATAGAATCATATATTCTATATAATGGTAAAGAGTCAAAACTAAGTTTCATTAGATTACATACAGAAGCTAGAATACATGGACACAATTTTAACGAGATATTCTATGTGAAAGTTCAACTATAATTAATACAAAATGCTGATAAACACCATCATATGAAACGATATAAAAGGAGGACAAAACATGAAATTAGGATTAGATTATTCAAGAAGTTCAGTAAAGGATCATGAATTGAAGGGGTTTGAAAAAATGGTTGAAGCAGCACATCAGGTGCTTCATGAAAAAACAGGACTTGGTAATGAATTTTTAGGTTGGATTGACTTACCTTTAGATTATGATAAAGAGGAGTTTAACCGAATTAAAAAAGCAGCCAGAACCATTCAAGAAAAGGCAGAGGTATTAGTTGTCATAGGTATAGGGGGCTCCTATTTAGGTGCAAAAGCTGTTATTGATGGCTTATCGAATGCATTTTACAATCTTCAAGACAAACAAAATCGTAAAGGTCCACAGATTGTTTTTGCCGGTCATAATATCAGTGGTACTTACTTAAGTCAACTGGTTGACTATTTAAAAAACAAACAAATCTGTATCAATGTAATCAGTAAGTCAGGTACAACTACAGAACCGGCCATAGCCTTTAGAATACTAAAAAGTCTTATTGAAGATAAATATGGTAAGGAAGAAGCCAAAAATCGTATTTTTGCTACTACCGATCAGTCTAGAGGCGCACTTCGTCAACTAGCAACAGCAGAAGGTTATGAGACATTCATTATTCCTGATGATGTCGGAGGCAGGTACTCTGTACTCACACCGGTTGGATTGTTACCGATTGCAGCAGCAGGTATCGATATAGATGGCTTAATGGAAGGCGCTTTATCAGGAAGAGAAGAGTATGGTAATCCGAATCTTTGGAAAAACCCATGTTATCAGTATGCAGCCGTTCGCAACGCACTATATAATAAGGGAAAAACCACTGAAATATTAGTGGATTATGAACCGGTTATGTTCTTTGTTGCAGAATGGTGGAAGCAACTTTTTGGCGAGTCTGAAGGTAAGGACCAAAAAGGCATATTCCCTGCAGCTGTACATTTTTCAACAGATCTACATTCAATGGGTCAATACATTCAAGATGGTCGTAGAGATATTTTCGAAACAGTTGTTACCATAGAAAAGCCTCAAGAAGATGTTACAATAAAAGAAGATGAAGGAAATTTAGATGGTTTGAATTACTTAGCGGGTGAAACTTTCAACTATGTAAACCAGAAAGCTTTCCAAGGTACCTTATTGGCACATGTTGACGGTGGTGTGCCCAATGTGGTCATCAGCTTACCGGAGTTAACACCCTTCTACTTTGGGAAAATGATATACTTCTTTGAAAAAGCTTGTGGAATCAGTGGATATTTACTTGGTGTAAACCCATTTGACCAAGAAGGTGTTGAAGCCTATAAGAAAAATGTATTCGCATTATTAGGTAAACCTGGTTATGAAGCATTAAGAGAAGAGCTACTTGATAAGTTAAAATAGTTCAAGGCAGCAACAAATGAGAATCATTATTGACAAGGGGACCATATATCTATATAATAAAACTATCTTGCACGATTGGTTACTTAACTTTTCATAGAATTTCTAAGCTCTTGGCCTACAAGATTATTCATCGCTAAGAAATCCTGCAGATGGTATTGTATAAGTTTATATGCCTTGAGATGAAAGAAGGAATTCCCTTGTCAGAATTTGGACTTAATGAACATCTATGTTTTCAATTATATCAAGCCTCAAGAGCAATGACGCGATTGTACAAGGAGGTTTTAAAACCATATCAGTTAACTTACCCACAATACATTGTCATGGTATTATTATGGGAGCATGATCGTCTATCATTTAAGGAAATCAGTGAAGAACTCCACCTAAAAACAGGTACTTTAAGTCCTTTACTAAAAAGACTTGAAAAGGACGGTTGGATTAACCGCAAACATAACAGTAACGATGACCGTATGATTGAAGTATATTTAAGTAAGAAAGGAATTGCATACCGAGAGGAAGGTATTTTAATACCTTGCGAGACCTTAAAGCGCCTTAAGTATGATCAAGAAACTTATGATTTTTATCTTGAGACAGCAAAAAAACTGAGTTTGCATCTTCACGAGATTGAGAAAACACCTTAATCATAGAATAAAGCCTCAAAACTAAGTTTCACTAAGTTCATAAACAAGATATAGATTACGTTAAAGCATTCGTAACTATATCTTATTTATGAAAGTTCAACTATATAGTTTTGATGCCTTAATCATACTCTAATCATTTTCATTGATTATTTTAAGTTTTTTGGATTATACTTATTATGTAGTATAATTATATTAAGGCGAGGTGAATTATATGGAGAAAAAATTATACCGTTCGAGAACAGACAGAATGCTTTTTGGCGTGTGTGGTGGTCTGGCTGAATATTTCAGTGTAGATCCAACCTTGGTGAGGTTGGTCATGGTATTGTTCTGGATGACCGGTGGCGGCTTCTTAGCTTATCTTATAGCAGCAATCGTAATGCCGGAAGCGTAGTAACAGAGTTTTGCACTTGAATATATGCAGAGTTTAATAGAAACTATAAGATGGTAGTAATCAAAGATGAAAGTCTGAGATTACTATTTTTTTGTTCTCTAGGAAAGTCTATGCTATGTAACTATCAAGGAAGTCTTTCCTGCCGGAACAATTTGTTTTGCAAAGCGAGGCGTAGCCTCTTTGTTCTAACGTCACAACTTTATGACAAACACAATATGTCCTTACAGTAATTCCCATAAATGGAAATAATTACAATATAAACCATATAAATACACAATTATACCAGAAAATGCTTTACACCCACGCATATCAAAGCTATACTAAATAGGTATAGCAAAATCAAAAAAGTTGAGTATGGGGGAGAAGTATATGAAGAAAACACTTATGATGTTAAGTTTGTTAACAATAATCATCTTGATCGTCAGTCTAGCGGGTAACTCGGTACAAGGGGCGTCCAACTACTCGGATGTGAGTCAAAAGGATTGGTTTAATGAAGATCTAAGTCATATAGGAAAAGATGGAAGAGATATTCTAAAAGGCTATCCGGACGGAACATTCAAACCGGCCAACCCGCTTCAAGTGGATCAGTTTATCAAGTGCTTGGTGGTCGTAGCCGGCCATGATGTTCTTCAAGATGAAGAAGGCTACTGGGCCAAGCATCACATCGACAAAGCCATAGAGCTTGGCTATGTAAAGCCAGGTGACTTTGATAACTATAGAAGA
>NZ_JCBCDA010000009.1:0-98108 GCF_059865615.1 Petrocella sp.
TGCTCCAAACTCTTCCATGAATCCTTTCATCATTCCAATTCTAAAGTAATTTATCCACCCAACAACCATTTGATTTACCCTTTTTATTGTTACTACTAAGGAACGTGATATTGCTTTTTGGTATATATACTCTTCGTACTGCTTTTGGAAAATATGTCCTATTTCTAATAGAATTCACAATATCATCTTTATTAGAATTAATGTAATCCCCTAGTTCCTCTACCCTTATACCATCAATCCCACTAGCACCTTTATTAGCAACAACTTTCTAGTACACTCTGTTTAAGTTCTCTTTTGTTGTAATCACTTCAATTAATTTCATTGCTGTTACTCCTCTGTTTATTGTAAAATTTATACATATCACTCCTCTAGATATAGACAATATCCCTCGGTTACGTTCCTACTTCAGTCCTTCAGTTATTACAACTACTATAACTTCATCTGACTCCCTCCCTAAACCTTTTTCGACCATATCTTTTGATATGTGGGTAGGGTCTCCCAGGCTAAGACACTAATCTTTCATTCCACAACCTCTTGATTTACAACTTCGGTTTACATTTACCTTTTGGGCTTTAGTTTGATATGAAACCTCACCCACCAAGTTTCTGTTCGTAGGCTCAAGAATTTTGCTACACCACTTCCTCCATCTATATCATTACTGATACCAACTTGTGGTTCGCTACACTTGGCGGTAAATACCCGTGGCTAGACTTTCACTAGCTAGATTAGTGCCATACCTGGCACACATATTAAGGTCCAACAGCCGTGAGGCTATTGGACCAATCTCTAAGTGTCAGCCGAAAGAACCGTCCCCCCGGTTGATGATTGTCGTCCCTGCAAGGCCATTAATCGCATCACTTAAGCAAGCCGGGCTAGTAATAATCGCCTTTTTCCCTCCAGTCCTGACAAAATCTGTCGCCGCATTAATCTTTGGCAACATGCTACCTGGTGCAAATTGATTATCCCTCTTCAATGCTTCTACTTCATCCAAGGTCAACATACTCAACGCCTTTTGAGTCGGCTTATTATAATCAATATAAACCTGATCCACCGCTGTTGAAATAATAAAATAATCCGCACCAAGTTGGGTAGCTAACAAACTACTGGCATAATCCTTATCAATAACCGCATTGACACCAACAAGCTTTCTATTTGCATCTCTAGTAACTGGAATCCCACCACCACCGATAGCCACCACCGAGAACCCTGCTTGAATAAGTGTCTCGATAGCTTCTCTTTCAATAATTTTCTTAGGCATAGGAGAAGGTACAACTCTTCTATACCCACGGCCGGCATCTTTAACCATATGCCAATCCGGATGTTGAGTGGTGATCCGTTCGATTTGTGCTTCTGTATAAAATGTACCGATGGGTTTTGAAGGCGCTTGAAATGCCGGATCATCTGGTTCAACTTCCACTTGTGTGACCACCGTTACAGCCTTGTTGGTTAAGCCTCTTTTATTAAACTCATTTTGCATGGCTTGTTGGATTTGATACCCTATAGCGCCTTGGGTATCTGCGTCACAACTTACCAAAGGTACCGGATGCATATGTTCTACTTCTTCGGCGATTTCTGAACGTCTCATGATAAAACCCACTTGTGGACCATTTCCATGGGTGATGACCACATTAATCCCTAGCTCAATAAGATCCACAATATGACGGACTGTTTCACAAACAGCCATGTATTGGTCTTCAATAAATTGATGCTCACTATCTTTGATTAAGGAATTACCGCCAATGGCAATAACCGCTAATTTTTCCATCTAATGCCTCGCCTCCATCATTTAATGCCATATCAACCTTTACCGCCCATGGTAAGAACCATAACCGCTTTAGATGTATGAATCCTATTTTCCGCTTCATCAAAAACAATAGAATGAGGACCGTCGATAACACTGTCTTCAACTTCGTTACCTCTATCTGCCGGTAAAGCATGCATATACATAACATTCTCATTGGCTAGTGCCATCATTTCTTCTGTACATTTCCACCCTTTATAAGACTCTAATAGATCATCAATAATAGCGTCACTTTGATTGTTCACCCAACTACCCCAGTTTTTGGGAATAACCACATCAGCATCTTTATAAGCTTCTTCCATGTTATGGGTGATTCTAAAACTTCCACCATTTTGTCTCGCATTTTCTCTAGCCTGTTCAATCGCCCATTCCGGCAAGTCATATCCTTCCGGATAAGCCAATGTCACATCCATACCATACCTTGGGAATAGCAATGCTTGAGTTAAAGGTACAGATATAGGTTTTTTATGACTTTTTGCATAGGCCCATATAATGGATACTTTAAGGCTTTTGGTGGTCTCCATCTTTTCCTTGATGGTCATTAAGTCAGCTATCCCTTGCATTGGATGATATAGGTCACATTGAAGGTTCATAATCGGCACGCTTGAATGCTCTGCTAGTTCTCTTAAGTATTTATTACCAATTTCCCAGAAGCAGTTTCTACAAGCAATCCCATGACCATAACTGGATAAAATGATGGCTGTATCTTTGGCCACTTCACCATGACTGATCTGCATGGTAGAAGTATCCAGATAATTGGCATGCCCACCAAGTTGCGCAAAACCTGCTTCCATAGAGTTACGGGTTCTTGTAGATTGTTCAAAAAACATTAAAAACATGGTCTGATAAGGTAGATATGGGGTTGGTATACCCATGGCAAATTTCTTTTTTAGATCAAAAGACACCTCAAGTAAAGTATCGATTTCTTCTTTGGTCCAATCTTGTAGAGTAATGAAATGTTTTCCTTTAAAACGTGTCTGCATATTATAAACCTCTCTTTCTTTTTATATAGGCTTTTGGAATGGTGGCATACATAGCTGCTGCATACACCAATTCATCTTTCCATGTTTTTTCATTAGGGGCATGGGCCTGGTCCTCATGACCGGGTCCAAAACCGATGCATGGAATCTCATAACGACCCATAATTGAAACACCATTGGTTGAAAACGTCCACTTGTCCACCAAGGGTTCTTTATCAAATAAACCTTTATAGGCCTCTACCAATGTTTGGGTGGCCTCATGGTCTTTAGGCAATACCCAAGTTGGAAAATAGGCATCTGTAGGATAGACAAGACCCGTATAAGAAGGACGCTCATAGGTGTACATAGATACTTTTGCCTCTGCTGCTTTTACAGATGGTAGGTTACGAATTTCTTCTAGGGCAGATTCATAGGTCTCACCGTGGGTTAGACGTCGGTCAACGGATATACTACAGCCATCAGCCACAGCACATCTTGAAGGTGAACTGAAGAAAATCTCAGATACGGTCAAGCTGCCTTTGCCTAAAAACACATTGTCCAGCAGATTTTCATGGAGCACTTTAAGTTCGTTTATAATCGGCGCCATCTTATATATGGCGTTGTCCCCCCGCTCCGGTGCTGATCCATGACAACTAACCCCCATGGTTTCCACTTTGATTTCCATACGTCCACGTTGACCTCGGTAGATGTTAAGGGAGGTGGGTTCTGTAATCACAACAAATTCCGGTCTGATTTTTGATTCTTCAATAATATATTGCCAACATAATCCATCACAGTCTTCTTCTTGCACTGTTCCAGTTACAAGCAAAGTATAATCATCCGCCAAATCCAGATCTTTTATAATCTTACCGGCATATACCATAGAAGCCATACCGCCTTCTTGATCACTGGCGCCCCGACCAATAATAATCTCATGATCTTCGTAGCCTTCATAAGGATCATAATCCCAGTTAGCAAGCTCACCGATACCCACTGTATCAATGTGTGCATCCATAGCAATCAAAGTGGATCCTTGGCCTATGTAACCTAGAATGTTGCCCATCGGATCTATTTCAATGCGATCAAATCCTGCTTTTTCCATTTCTTCCTTTATTCTTAGAACAACCAATCTTTCATCACAGCTTTCACTGGATATACGAATCATATCCCTAAGAAAGGTGGAAATGTCATCCCTGTAAGTTTTTGCACTTTCTAATATCCTATTAAAGGGTATTGTCATTTTCATCATCCTCATCTCTAAGTACTTTGATTTTTGCATTGTAGGCTTGAACTTTTGCATATTCTGTATCCCAGAATTCTTGGACTTTCATGGCATCCAAAAATTCTTTTTTATAACCAAAAGGTAACCAGTCTTTCTCTTTTTGATTAAATAGTTGCTCTTTCATTTCATGACTTCTAAAGTCTGTAATTCTACCTGTATCGGCTTCATCAAAAACATCTTTTTTCCATCTTCGCAGTACATTATCAGAAGTCTCAAGAGAACGTCTTTCAAGGTCAAGAATAACGGAGTCATACCGATCAAAGCCATCTGTTGCTATGGTCACCACATTGTCATCCGGTCCGAGCTTAAGATGTTTGGCCATTTTTATAGCACCTAGTATATTACAAATACCTGAAACGCCAAATAAGTCTCTTAAACATTCCGCCAAATCTTTGTCCGCACCCGCTTCAACAAGAATATGTCCCCCATCATGAATGACTTTCAAACCTTTAACACAATCATCATCTTCAATCATGACAACAAAATCTGTGTTTAACACATTATGAATCAAGGTACACATTTTGTCGCCTATACCTTCAATTCTATGTTGACCACGACCACCATCTGTCAAAGTTGAGCATTCATAAGGCTCAAGTGCTACGATTTTCGCATCGGGATAAACCTGCTTAATATGATCACCCGCTGCTATAGTGCCTGAAGAGCCAAGGGCTGATGTAAAAGCAGCAATACGTCCGTTTCCGATACCTTTGACCGCTTCAACCGCACTATGTCCGGTGACATGTCTATGGAATCTGTAGTTTGGAAACAATTCAAACTGAGCTAAGGCTTTGTTCTTAGGTTCTTTCATCAATTGATAGGTGCGTTCTAGGGTCAATATAACATCTGATTCGGTGCCAGGTGTCAAATCTAATCTAGCTCCATATCTCTTAATTCTCTCGTAACGTTCTTTACTCATATTGTCCGGCATAATGACAATGGCATCGTAGCCCATGAGATTACATATATAAGACACGCCAATGCCAAAATTACCGGTAGAAGGTCCTAAAATAGTATGTTCTCCAGGTAGAATTTCTTTGTCCACACAGCCTTCTATAAGGGTTGCATAGGCTGGTCCTACTTTATGGGAACCTGATGGGAAATATTTGCCAAGCATAACCACAATATTGGCATCAACGCCAGTTATGGCCTTTGGTAGCACCACTTTTCGAATTTCATTGTTTGGATCCCGCCATGTAATATTAAAAAGATTTAAAGGATCAAGTTCTTCCTCCTTGGCAAGAATCACTTTTTCCATAATGTTTTCTGAGATTTTGGAAGGATCCAACATTTCATCATAAGTTGGTCCGTATGGTATTTTACTCATTTTTTATGCCCTCCGCTTCGTTCATTATTTTTATAAAACTCTGGATATCCGGCTTTAGTCGCATAGGCTCTCCTACCGCTTCCATGCCATGTTCAACGTCCTTAAGTCCGTTACCTGTAATGATGACTGCTACTTTATCCTTTTTATGGATGATACCTTTATCTCGTGCTTTTTTAAGACCGGCAACACCAGCGACACCGGCAGGTTCTCCAAAAATACCCTCTGTTTTGCCAAGTAAAGCTATTGCGCTTAATATTTCTTGATCCGTCACTGTAAGATAGGTGCCATTAGAAGCTATAACACTTTGAATACCTTTAACCGGATTCCTAGGTACACCAACCGCAATACTATCGGCCAATGTATTTTCTTCTGTGGCTTCTAATGCTTTTTTTTCTTTAAAGGCATGATAAAAGGGGGCACAACCTTCTGCCTGAACCCCAAGTAGCTTAGGCATTCTATCTATTAAGCCAAGGGATACAAGGTCGAAGAAGCCTTTATACACTCCGGCAATGGTGCATCCATCTCCTACAGATACCACTACCCAGTCCGGTACATCAAAAGATAACTGTTCTGCAATTTCTAGGGCCACTGTCTTTTTACCTTCAACAAGATAGGGGTTAATCGCTGCATTCCTATTATACCAACCATAATGATCAATGGCCGCCTTGGATAACTCAAAGGTACTTTTGTAATCACCATCCACGGATATAACCTTAGCACCATAAACCATAAGTTGGGTTAATTTGCCTTTTGGAGCGCGCTTTGGAACAAAAATAACTGTCTTTAGGCCCATGTGAGCTGCGTTACCGGCTAAGGATGAGGCTGCATTGCCTGTTGAACTACAGGCTATGGTATCCTTACCTTCTTCCAAAGCTCTTACAACCGCAATGACGGATGCTCTGTCTTTTAAAGAGGCTGTTGGATTGACACCATCATCTTTTATATATAAGGTATCTATGTCCATATACTGAGCCAGTTGACAGCTTCGGTATATGGGTGTGCCACCAATCTTTAAAGTCTTTTGTAAATGCGTAGATTCAACTGGTAATAAAGGTGCATAACGCCAAATTGATGGATCTTCATGCTTTTTTAGACCGTCTTTCGTTAAGACCTTTGTTATGCTTTTATAATCATAATTTACATCTAAAATACCCAAATCACCACATTGGGGACAAGTGGTCATGGGACCTTGTTCATTTGTATATTCTTTTTCACATAATGTACATGTATAACCTGATACATAGGACATTCTAGGTCCTCCTTCTATACATCGATTTTAACAAAGGCAAATTGTGTAACATCAAACAGACCTTGGTCTGTGAGTTTTAATTCCGGTATGACCGGTAGTGCCAAAAATGCCAATGTTAAAAATGGCTCGATTTTTGTACTGACACCACTATCAAGGGCCAAGCGATCCATTTTCTTGATCTTTGCTATGACCTCTTCAAGGGGTGCATTGGTCATAAGTCCTCCTACTTCTAGTCTTAACGTCTCAATAACCACACCGTCTCTACAGATGGTCATACCACCGTCACATCTTTTGAGTTCTTCTATGGCGAGCCTCATATCTGCATCGTTATCTCCTATAACAATGACATTGTGTGAATCATGGGCTATGGTAAGGGCTACTGCGCCATGTTTTAAACCATAACCTTCTACAAGACCTATACCTACGTTGCCTGAGTTCTTATGACGTTCTATAACTGCCAATTTAAGAAGGTCTAGTTTAGGGTTATGTATAAAAAGATCATTCTTTATGTCTACTTTTCTAATTACTGAATCCGTTATAATACTTCTCTCTCTTAAACCAATAACTTTAGCAATACCTGTTGGTATCTTAAGGTCTAGATTAATAGCTCTAATATTTTCAAGCTTAACTGTTTTAAGCACACTTTCATCTTCAATCTGAGGTGCTTCAAAAAGTGGCTGATGATCTGTTGCCACCAGTATACCTTTTTTGTACACTTGACGGATGCTTACTTTTTCTAAGTTATCTAGTACCAATAAATCTGCTTCATAGCCTGGTGCTATGGCACCTTTGCCTTTTAAGCTATAGCATTCTGCAATGTTTAGGGTGGCCATTTGAATCGCTGTAATCGGACTAAGACCCAGTTCTATGGCCCGTCTAACATTATGATCCATATGGCCCTCGTTCATGATATCAATGGGTTGTTTATCATCTGAGCAGAACATAAGCCTACGGCTGTTACTTGGTGTTACACCTTTTAAAAGTTCATCTAGGTTTCTGGTAGCTGAACCTTCTCTTAAATGAACATACATCCCTTTACCAACTTTTTCTAACATTTCTTCTTTGGTGGTACATTCATGATCTGTCTTTACCCCGGCTGAGATGTAGGCATTTAATGCTTTACCTGTTACTTCCGGTGCATGACCGTCAATTAAACGGTCTGACATCATATCTATTTTTTCATGGACCGTTAAATTACCGGCAATAACGCCTGGATAATTCATCATCTCACCAAGACCAATGACCCTAGGGTGATCTTTTAGCTTCTTAAGATCCTTTGCCAATAAGACGGCACCTGCTACCTCAAACTCTGTTGACGGCACACAAGAAGGTAACATGATATAAATATCAAGGGGTACTTTTTCGCTAGCCTTTAACATATATTCAATACCGTTTAAACCGCATACATTTGCTATCTCATGGGGATCTGCTATGATACTGGTAGTGCCTTTAGGCATGATCAATCTTGAAAATTGTGATGGGGTCAGCATCGAGGATTCAATATGGACATGACCATCAATGAAACCGGGACATACATATTTGTGATTCAGATCAATTTCTTTAATGCCTTCATATTCTCCTACACCAACAATTCGACCCTTTTCTATCGCAATATCACCTGTTTCAATCTGTCCATTCAGTACATTAACAACTTGACAGTTTTTTAGTACCAGCTCTGCCTTTTGATCACCTCTTGCTATAATCATCTCTTTTATGGGCATGTCATTCCTCCTACCTATTAAACTATATTAACTGTTAAGACTCTAAAATCTTGGTGGGGTTATTGTAGATATAAAGCTTAATAGATCTTTACCGGGGTTCTCAATCTGATGGGGAATATTGGCGTAATAGTAAATAGTGTCACCTTCTGATAAGTTGTAGGTTGTATTACCAATGCGTATGAGCATTTCCCCTTCTAAAACGAAAATCACTTCCTCACCTGCATGGGCCATTGGTTCATCACAAGTAACACCGCCAGGTTTGAGCTTCCCAAGGAAAGTCTCCATTTGACGATTTAAGTCCGGTGATAATAACTCATATGAAACCTTAGAACCGGGAAATTGTATGGGCTGTCGTTCATGTTTTCTAACCACCGGATTTTCATTCATTTCTTCTATAAAAAAATGAAACACAGCCACTTCCAAAGCTTCTGCTATCTTTCTTAAAGATGTAATGGACGGCTCGGCAAGATCTCTTTCTATCTGACTAATAAATCCGGAGGTTAAACCGGACGCCTCTGCAAGGTCTTTTAAGCTCATGGCTTTTTCAATACGTTTTAGTCTTATTTTTTCGCCTAACATTGTCCTACCTCCACTTACAAATCATTGGGATTCTATGCGTGATGCTTAATATGCTTTATAAAATCAGTGAGCAGGTTAATGGTGCATGCTTTTCTATAGGTTGCCGAGGACCTTTGGTCATCAATAGGCTTAATAATCGATTCATAGTATTTTCCGATTTCTTCAACATTTTCATCCAACCAAGCCAGGGATTTACCTATAAGCTTGGACTCTATTGCCAAATCTCTTACAACTGTTGGCCCAACCGCACCGAAAGCAGCTCTAAAATTCTGAATGATGCCTTTTTTGATGTCCATAATCATACATACCGATAATTTTGAGATTGCATCTGCCTTACGTCCACCAACTTTTCTGTAAACACTATGGTTAAACTTATGACCGGATAAAATGATTTCCTTAATCATTTCATTATGGTTGATGATTGTTTTTCCCGGACCTTTTATAAAGCTATCAATCGGTACATGTCTAATACCATCTAAAGACTCCAACACCACCACACTATCTAGAACATAAAGTACAGGTAAGGTGTCACCCGCCGGTGATGCATTCACTACATTGCCGGCTAAAGTAGCACTATGTCTTATGGCTGGCGAGGCCATAATTTTAATGGCATCTGATAATAAAGTCGGTGTATGAAAATGATCCATAATGTCTTCTAAAGTCACACCGGCACCGATATGAATATTGGTGCCTTGACGATCTATATAGTTCACTTCTTCCAATTGTCCGACGAATAAAACATCTTGGTCAAAGCCTGTAGGTAAATCACTCCATGCTCGTTTCCTGACCATAAGGTCTGTGCCACCTGCAATAATTGTCGGTTTGTGGGTATTTAATAGTTCAAGGGCTTCTTCATAAGAAGTAGGGTAATACGTATTTACCACAAAGATCCCTCCTTTTCTACTAAGGATTGTATGGCTTTGACAATCATATTATAACCTGTGCAGCGACACAAATTACCGGACAAACCCTCTCTGATTTCTGCCTCTGTCGGATGAGGGTTTGCATGAAGTAAAGATTCTGTTGCAATGACCATACCCGGTGTACATATGCCGCATTGAACCGCTCCATGGGCTTCAAATGCTTTTCTAATTGTCTGTCCTCTTTGAGTTTTTGCAAAAGCCTCGATGGTCACTACGGATTTTCCATGCACATTACCAAGAGGCGTTATACAGGCATTCATGATCTTATGATCTATCAGAACCGCACATCCACCACATTCGCCTTCACCACAACCTTCTTTAGGACCGGTTAATCCAAAGCTTGTTCTGATAACGTCTAATAGTCTTTTAGTCGGATCTTCTTTTGTAATGACTGTTTTACCGTTTAATTCAAATCTTACTTCAACCATTTTTTATCAACTCCATAATGTATTCTGGTACTACGGGTATCCTAGTTACATGCTTTCCAATTGCATTTTCTATCGCCAGTGCAACCGCAGGTGCACCACCAATCAAAGTAAGCTCACCCGCACCTTTTGCACCATAAGGGCCAAGGGCATATGGGTTGTCCATCAATTCTGTCTCCATAAATACGGTATCTTTGGCTGTTGGTATGATGTAGTCCGTCACAGTCTTTTGTTGGACCCGCCCGTCTTTATTCTCCATGACTTCAAGCATACCGTAGCTAATCCCTTGAAGCATACCACCATCTGCCTGGCCAAGAATAACCTGCTCATCTATGGCTTTACCCACGTCATAAACCGACCATACACCTTGCAAAGTTACTTCGAAAGTGACTGGATCCACTTCTACTTCAACAATATTAATGCCCCAAGAATAAGCTGGGTAGGCATCCCCTTGTAAGGTTTCATCATCCCACTTTATATGTTCAGGTTGTTTATAACGTTCTTCAACCATGACTTCTTTTTGATCATTCCATTGATGTTTAAGTTGATCTGCTGCTTTTGCCAACAACCCACCTACAATCATCATGGTTCGGGATGCTACCGTCGGTCCTGAATCCGGAACTTTATCCGTATCCGGGTTCTCAAAGATCACTTGCTCAATTGGTATATTTAATTTGTGGGCAATTAGTTTTCTAAAAGTCGTTTTAACGCCTTGTCCCATATCTGCACTGGCAACCAGTATGTGGACTCTATTTAACTCATCCTTTTTAAGACGGACGACGGCTTTTATATGGACTTGTTCACCACTTCCAGTAAAACCACAACCATGTAAAAACCAGCTCATGCCAATGCCTTTATAGACACCTTTATGACTTTCTTTGTTAATACGCCCATACTTGTATTTTTTTATCTTATGTTCATAGTCAGATATCTCCATTGCCCTTTGAATCATCTTTTCCATAATAATAGGTTCAATAAAATGCCCACTGGTTGATGTTACATCGCCTGTTTTTGCCAAATATTTCATTCTTAAAGTGAAAGGGTCTTCATTTAACTCTTTTGCAATATGATGCATCATCATTTCAACGGCAAAAATCATTTGTGGTGCGCCGAAACCTCTAAACGCACCGGTTGGTACAGTATTGGTGATATAGACATCGCCGGTAATATGAAGATGTTCAATGGTATAAGCTCCGGTAGCGGCAATCATGGCTCTTAAAAGTACAACACCGGAAAGTCCAATATAAGCACCACCATCTAAGCCAACATGGGTTCGAAGGCCTATAATCTCATGGTCTTTTGAAATGGCTGCTTCTATCTTAATCTTTGCAGGGTGACGCTTTGTTGTATAGGCCATATCTTCTTCTCTGCCGTAGATTAACTTAATAGGCCTTTTCATTTTTTTCGAGGCTACAACAGCTTGACAGGCTATCAATGACGGGAACTCTTCTTTCCCACCAAAAGCACCACCTGTTGTCGCTTGCTCAACTCTAACTTCCTCCTCATTGCATCCCAACACATTCGTCAGAGCGTTTTTAACGTAATATGGACACTGAATGGAGCCAAGTAAGGAAATCTTATCCGGTTCATATAAAGCTATGACGCCTTGAGGCTCAATGTAAACATGCTCTTGATAGCCAGTCTCATAGGTGTGTTCAATCACCTTATAGGCTTTATCAAAAACAGCTTCACCTTGGCCCTTGACATAAGACTTATGAATCTTACTGTCTACATAATCATAAACCGGTTCATATGCTTCATATTGGATGCTAATCTGATTCATCAAGCTTACAATCGTGGCTTTGTCCTCACCAACCACCAATAAAATAGGTTCACCATAATAATTAACGGTCTCTTCAACAAAAACAGGCATATCCTCAAAGATAATTTTTACAAAGTTTTGACCGGTTATATCTTGATGGTCAACAATAGCATAGCCTTCCGGCATATCAGGATAATGTCTAGAAACAATACGACCGCATGGAATGGTTGCTCTTAGTGTTCTGGCATAAAGGCATCCTTCCGGCTTTATATCATCGATGTACTTTGCTGTACCTGTTATTTTTTCAAAATTATCAACCTTGTTAATGGATTTGCTAATGTCTAACACCATACCACCTCCCAGTGACATCTTACTAATAGTTATCTACATATATGGCTTTAACCGGGCATTTGCTGACACACAAATGACAACCAAAGCATTTTTCCTGATCAAACATAATCTGATTTTCAAAACGAATCGCAAAATACGGGCAAATCTTCACACACAGCATACACTGGGTACAAAGTTGCGTATCTACCTCCGGTACAATCGGTTCATAGCTTAGTGTTTTACCAAGTCCTGCCTTAGTGACTTCTTCAATGGATGCAAAACCATATTTTTCAAGTGCTTTTGGTAGGTCTTTGATAATCTTACTATATAAATCCTTGCCTTTTAACAGGGCTGCTGATAGCATCTGTACACCACTGGCACCTGCTAATAAAAATTCTATGACATCATCGGCACTAGAAACACCGCCTACACCGATAACTGTAAAATCCGGCATGGCTTGCTTGATTCTATAGACTGTCGCCAAAGCTAGATTCTTAATGGCCGGACCGGACGTCCATACAAACCCACTTTCACCACCATATGTTATTTCTCTTGTTCTAATATCTATTTTCATTGTTGGACCAAGTGAATTGATAGCCGCGATGCCACTGGCGCCTGCCTCTCTAACGGCTTTGGCAAAGGCAACCGGATCATCCATGTGTGGACTGACTTTCATGTAGATAGGCTTTTTCGTATGGGCTCTTATGGTGCGTACTGTTTCCCTAATAACCGATAAGTCCTTGCCAACATAATGGGTTGAGATCTCAAATGCATCTGCATAAGGGTCCAGCAAGGCTATCAAGAGTGCCATATCTTCTTTGGTATACCCTACAGAGATAATTAATGGTACACCTTCTTTACGATAGCTAGGTAAAATATCTTCAAGCCAAACTTCTTTGCTATGTTCAGACCAAAGCTCAGAATTCATAACAAAATATTTGTCACCATATATACAAGGCCTTGGTACGATGGCTGCAGTTGATGAAATGGTTTTAGTAACAACAGCCCCCACCCCTTCATCACGTATGAAGTTCAACTTTTCAAGGTCTCCTACCAATGGACCTGATGCCGGCATTAATGGATTTTTTAGTGTTATGCCATCAAAGGTTATATCTAATTTCATACTATTTCCCCCTCATAATTGGATGTTTTTCGAACTCTATCCCATAACTTTTTAGCTGACTTTGATGCTTCTCTATAGGTGTTCATAAGATTATCCTCAACTTCATAATAATCCAAGACCTTCTTTCCTCCACACCAAACATAACTTGGCTTAAAGCTATTTGCCAAACCAAAACATACATGTCCAAAGGCATTATCCTTATTCATAGGTGTTGGTGGTACATAAGGTATCATCAACAAATCGGCTTCATAACCTGCTTGAATCCGCCCAAGTTTACACCCCAGGATACTGGATGCATAAATATATGTTTGATTGACCATTTTAAGCACTTGACCTAGACCGAATCGAACCGGTGTTAGGTCCCGGTGATGCATAGCAAAATTCAAGTTAAGCCATTCCGGCGTTATGCCGCTTCCAATACCATCATTACCGATAATAACTGGTATACCTTCTTTTTCAAAAAGCTCGTGGTCTGGTAAACCCACCCCATTGTTCATATTTGAAGTGACATTAAGGGCTACTGTACATTTTCTTCGACCAATAAGATGCGCCTCATCCTCATCAATATATAGGCAGTGGACCAAAAGACTGTTTTCTCTTAAAAGTTGGTGTCGATCCAATCTATGTATGATTCTTTCCCCATATCTCTCCATACTTAAGTCTTCGTCCATATGACTTTCAGCCACATGAATATGAATTGGTATGTCTTCTATGACTTTTGAAATCTTTACAAGACTCTCCTCTGATAAGGACATTGCTGCATGAAGACCGAATAGGCCTACCGTTTTAGTGGTCTTATATTTCTTGGCAAAGCTTAGATTTTCTTCAATGCAGGCTTCAATATCAAAACGATCACTGCTTTCGAAACAGAATACCCCTCGAAGCCCAATTTCATCACATATGGCTTTTTTTAAGGTTTCCAATGAACCTTTAATATCTAAGCCACTGGCATGATGGTCGATGATGGTGGTGATGCCATTTTTAACACCCTCAATACCGCTTACAATGCCAGAGTAATAAACACTGTTCAGGTCTTGACTACCATCTAGCTTCCACCACAACTGGTCCAATATTTCTTGAAAATTCTTAGGGTCAAAAGGTAATAACAAGCCCCTTGCAAAAGTTGAATAAATATGATGGTGACCATTAATCAAACTCGGCATAACCAGTTGGTCTATTGACTCTATGACTTCATAATCCCGATTCACAAAGTTCGCCATAGGTCCTACCTCAATTATTTTATCATCAAAAATGATATATTGGTCCTTCGCATATGTCTTAAAATCATAATAATTGACATGGGTTAGTGCAATCATAGTCACCCTCCTTTAATCCTTGGTACATTTGTAACTATATATTATATGGTATGTGAATTTAATAAAATTAACTTAGGAAGTGTCCTACACTTCCTATGACGAGAGAATTGTTCTTAATGATAAACTGCCCCTTGCATAAAGTACTTTCAATCTGACCGTTAACTTCTATGTCCTTATATACTGTATAGCCGGCTTTTGAATGATCTGTTTCAATCTTATGGGTCATATGGGGATTATAAATGGCTAAATCCGCGTCTGTTCCCACATTAAGACTTCCTTTTTTAGGATAGAGTCCAAATATTTTAGCTGGAATGGTACTCATTTTATCAATCGCTTTTATGCCGTATCTGGTTGCCATCAAACTAAAACTGTGTTCAACACCACCGATACCCAAAGGCATCCCCAAAAGATGTTTCTGTTTTTTTTGTTGGGCTGTAAATGAACAGTGGTCGGTTCCAATTGTATGCAAATAATCAAAGCCGTTAACGAGTTTTTCTCTAGAAGCTTCACTTCTAAGTGGTGGTGCCATGGTATAAAGATGCCCTTGGCTACCTTCAAAACGTTCTTCATTAAATTCAAAGTAGTGAGGACAGCTTTCCAGATAAAGGTTTTTTCCAAGAATCTCTGAAAAACCATCTACCAAGGCTTCTAAGGTATTACCACTGCTAACATGAACCATATATAATCGGCCATCCGTTTCTTTTGCTATAGCAGCCAGCTTTAAAGCTTCATCTATTTCAGCCATCTCAGGTCTACTAGTGGGTAAGTCAGCTGCTGTAAAACTAGACTCCATGGTAATACTTTCATCTTTTTCTATATGGGCTAAAACGATAAAACCTTCTTCCTGTGAAAGCTTTAAAAGCTCAATGATTTCTCCGTCATATGTGCGTCTTCCGGAGTCTGAATAGGTAGTAAACAATTTGATACTGTTTAGACTTAAACTTTTCATAGTCGCAACTATAGATGCTACTTCATTCACCGGATCTTTAACAGTAACATGAAACTTATAGTCAATCATGGACTTACTAGCCAGTTGATTTCGATTATTGAAGGCTTTTTCCAACTCTTTTTCGCTGGATATAGGATCAAGGAAATCTATTACTGTGGTTATCCCACCATATGCTGCCGCTATAGATCCAGTGTAAAAATCATCTGAAGATGTATATTTGCCACAGTCTAACTCAAAATGAACATGAGGGTCAATTAAACCCGGCATGACCCATCTATCCGTCGCATCGTAATTCTCTCTAGCTTGATGCACCTCATCGCTTATGGCAACAATATGATCCCCATTGATATAGAGATGTTGCTTTTTTAGACTACCCTCTATATAAAGTTGTCCGTTTAATATTGCCAAATCATACATATTTTTCTCCTTCTACACCTATTTTTCTAAATCGAAATAGGCATCTCGCATGTGTTTATTGCCCGTTTTATCATAATATACGGCCAATATTTCTGCACTTATAGATATCGCAATCTCTGCCGGCGAACCGCCACCGGTATCAATACCAATAGGTGCATAGTGGTTAGTTAGGTCAAGGTTTTGACCGAATTTTTCATGGGTCTTTATTAAATAATCCTTCAATTTGTTCTTAGAACAAAGCATGCCTACGTACTTTAATTCCAATTGTTTTTCAATGATTTTATGCATGACCTCATAATCATACTTGTGAGAAGGTGTACACACCACCACGTAGGCGCCTTTTGCTATACCTTGCGTTTCAATAAAGTCTACAAAGTCATTATGATATATTACGTCACCACCGATAAATTGATCGACGACTTCTTTACGATTATCAATAACGGTCACATAAAAGTTCATGGTCTTTAGAACATTGCAGAGCGCTTGACTGACATGTCCACCACCAAAAAGGTAGATATGGGCCCCATGTCCAATATACTCGTAAAAAAGTGTAACAATACCGCCACAGGTCATAGGCAATGTAATTGCCTTATCGACTATCTCACCCTCTTTTAAAAGGTATTTTTCCATATGGCTTTTCCGAATGTTTATTAAGTCTTTACAAGTTTCTATGGCAAGGTGTTCTAGAGCGCCACCACCGACAGTGCCTATGAGCTTACCATTACCACCTACCAACATTTTTTTACCTAGCTCTACCGGACCGTCTCCTGTTTTTTCAACAACTGTCACCGTCATACAAGGTTCATTGGCCTTCTTCATTTTTATGATTTCCTCATATATGTCCATGATTCTTATAGTCCTTCCTTAATGCTTTTCATTATATTTTCTTACTTTGAATCGCTGCCCATACCTTTTCGGATGTAATAGGTAGGCTATTTATTCTAACACCAATCGCATTGTATATAGCATTGGCAATAACAGCCGGTGGTGTGTCAATACCAATCTCTCCAACAGATTTGGCACCATAAGGACCGGATGCTTCATAACTATCAGCAAATTCAACGCGTATGTTCGTGACTTCTTTACGGGTTGGTATTCGGTAGTTCATTAGATTATTGGTAATGAGGCTACCGTTTTTATTGTAAATAACCTCTTCAAACATTGCCATACCTAAGCCTTGAAGGATGCCTCCTTCTACTTGGACTTTCGCTAAGCTTGGATTGATGGTAGTACCACAATCCACCACAGCGACATAATCCAACACTTTAAACGCGCCTGTTTCAAGGTCCACTTCGACTTCAGCAAAGCCTGCCATAAAAGGTGGTGGTGACTTTGTACCTACATATGAATGCGTAGCTACCAATTGTTTTTGATCTTCATTATAAAAGAGTCGATTGGATAATGATTCCAAAGTCATAGATGCATCGCTTTCTTTAACTGTTAATACATCACCATCAAAGTGTATGTCTTCCGGTCTAACCTTTAGAGCCTTTGCACCTTCTTCAACAATCATTTTAAGCATCTGATCCGCAGCTTTTTTTACTGCATTTCCGGATACGTAGGTTGTACTTGAAGCATAAGCACCAGTATCAAAAGGTGTTAAATCTGAATCCGAGGAATAGACGATGATTTTATCAATGGTTGTTTTTAAGCTCTCCGCTGCAATCTGTGCCAAGATGGTATCACTTCCTTGTCCAATATCTGTAGCACCTACCATTAAGTTATAAAAACCAGTATCATTAAGCTTAATGATAGCCGAGCCCATATCAATATAAGGTATACCAGATCCTTGCATAGCAAGACACATACCTACACTTCTTACTTTTGTCTTAGAAATTGTTTTTCTTGGGTATTTATCTTTCCAACCAATGAGTTCCATGCCTCGATTGACACAGTAATCTAATTTACAGCTATCCATATTCATAGCTGTACCCTCAGTACCTTCGCCCATTTTTGCAAAGACCGGAGAGGTTTCGCCCTCAGCAATCATATTATTTTGTCTGAACTTGATTGGATCCATACCTAGTTTTTCACATAATTGGTCTACAGCAGATTCCACCGCAAAGTTACCTTGTATAGCACCATAGCCTCTAAAAGCACCTCCCGGTGTGTGATTGGTATAGACAACTCTACCACCAAAACGAACCGCTTCAACTTTATTATACAGTGGCAATGTCTTTGCGCCTGCTACCATAAATACAGTGAGTGCATGCTCACCATAAGCACCTGTATCAGAAAGAACCTTTACATCTAGGGCTTTTAGTTTTCCATCTTTTGTTGACCCCAAGGTGACATCAATACGCATAGGATGTCTTGAATAACTGGATTCAAAAACTTCTTTCCTGGTGTACACAAGTTTGCAAGGCTTTTTGGTTTTCAAGGTCACAGCCGCAACAAAGAATTCACCATGCAAACATTGCTTGCCGCCAAAACCGCCTCCGATTCTAGGTTTGATAACCCTTATTCTACTCATGGGAATTTCAAGGGCTTGTGAAACAATTCTTCTGGCATGAAAGGGTGTTTGGGTAGATGAGTATATTATTAGACGATCTTGAAAATCCAACCTGGCATTAGCTGTATGGGGTTCCATCATGACATGGGCTTGGGCTTGGGTATAATGAGATGTTGATACGGTAACATCACAATGCTTCAAAGTCTCATCAACTGAGCCAATTTCCATGTGGTAGGATGCAGCTACATTTTTTTGTGGCTCAAAGCCAATAGGAAACATTTCATGAATTTCCGGTTCAGGATGTATGATACTTTCATTTTCATAAGCTTTTTCAAAGTCCAAAATAGGTTCAAGAATCTCGTAGTCAACGTGAATCAACTCAAGCGCTTTACTGGCTATGGCTTCTGTTTCTGCAGCCACAATAGCTACATCATCACCCACATACCTAACTACAGAATCAAGTACAAACTTATCGTGGGGTGAAGGCTCAGGATACCCTTGTCCGGCACGTGTAACCGGTATTCTTTTGAAGTCCTTATAAGTTAAAACGCATTCTACACCTTCAAGTAACAAGGCTTTCCTAATATCAATATTTCGTATTTTTGCATGGGGATGAGGACTTCTTAAAAGCTTAACCGTTAAAGCATTAGGGTCTGCCAAATCATTGGTGTAAGCAGACCGCCCCAACATGAGTCCTTTTCCGTCTATTGAACCTGTATTATGGTTTACACATTTCATGATTTCCTCACCTCCATATAAGCTTTAATAGCCCTGTGTTGAGATACGTAACCTGAGCAACGGCATAAATTACCGACTAAATAATCGCGTATGTCTTCATCTGTAGGGTTTACTAACTCTTTTTTCATCGCATAGACTGTTAGTGCCAATCCCGGGTTACAAAAACCGCACTGATCAGCGCCTTCTTTTCCAAAAAGCTCCGCCAAATATGTTGCCTCTTCTTCAATGGCTTCAACGGTGGTCACAGCATGTCCCTTTGCTTTTACAGATAAATAGCTACATGAGGCAATAGGTTTACCATCAAGAAGGACTGTACACACGCCACATGAGGATGTATCACAACCCTTTTTTACACTATAATAATGGTGCTTCCTTAGTGTATCCACCAGATACTCATCCGGTTCCACCTCAAAAGTCTTGATTTTTCCATTCACTTTAATTTGTATTTTCATAAGCCACCTCCTTAATACCTCTTTCTACCAGAACCTTACATAACTGGGCTCTATAAGCTTTAGAACCTCTGGCATTACTCCCGAACTTTATTTCTTCAACCGCAATCCTAGCCGCTTCTTCAATGACTTCTTCTGTTAATGTTTTACTTTCATTTAAGTAAGTCATGGTCTTTGTTGCCAAAGTAGCTACAGAAGGCCTAGCGCCTACCGCCACTCTAAAGTGACTACCAATTTTCATAACACTTACATTCAATATAGGAAAATCATTTGCGGTTTTCTTAACGGTCGTGTAATTTGCCTTGCCATATTCTTTTTTTATTATAACTTCAAGCAATATATCTTTTTCCTTTGGTGGTTCTTTCAAAAAAGATTCCAAAGTCATCTGACCTTTTTTATAAAAAATCAGGTTGGCCTTAAGAGCAAGTAAGGGTGTAAGTAAATCCGAAAAACCATATCTTCCGGCAACCGTCCCTCCAATAGTAGCGATATTGCGTATGGGCACACCCATGATGTGAGAGATGGCTTCCTGTAGTACACCGCCCATATAAGTTTGAAGACTACCATGTGTCTCAATCTGTCTTAATGTCACCATGCTTCCAATTGTATAGTTTTCTTCTGTTTCATTAATGGTGTCCAGCTTGAGTCCTGATAAATCAATGGCAGGCGCTAAAGTTTTCGGTAACAACTTAAGCCATGCGCCTCCTGCAATAATTCCAGCCTCCTCTTCTTGTAGTAATTGATAAGCCTCATCCAAATCATTCGGCATTGTGTAAGCTTTAATCTTCAAATCAATAACCCCCTTCTATTTGTGCTTTCATATTTTCATAATCTTCGATTGTGTCTATATCCATAAGTATACCTTTATCCTCAACAGATAAGTAGGTTACTTGATATCGGTCTCTGAATTTCTTTAAATTAGATGATGGTGATTCCATCAGTAAGGGGTGAGTCAAATGTTGCCTAATGAGTATCGGATGACCTTTGCGTCCTTTATAAGTCGGTACAACTATCTCACCTTTAGTCTCAATAATACTTTTATAGGTCGATTCTCGAATGAGTGGATAGTCACCGGGAATCAAAATAAAATCTCGAGTCATATAAGCCACGCCTGTTAAAACAGAACTGAACATACCTTCATTATAATTAGGGTTATTTACAACTTTTACTCGTTCCATATCTTTAAGCATTTTCGCAACTTCATTATAATAATGACCACCTACAACAACAATGTTGTCACAACATTGTTGTAATGTCATGACAACAATGCGTAAAATCGGTTCTCCTTCTATAGGCAATTCCATTTTATTTATTTGCGTTCTGCTTGAAAGCCCTCCGGCTAATACAATACCATCACACATGGTTTCCTCCTACTCAAAGTTATAGAGAACAGTCTGTAACAAAAAAACCTTTTATAGAAGAACTTGTCTTATATAAAAGGCCCCATTACCTCTTTTGTTGCTTTGTTGTCTGTTTAGTCTCATTAAATATTCCTACTGTTATTATACACCTATTAAATTTTATTTGTCAAACTTTTTATATTTTTCGCTTGAATTTTTAGTCAATATTAACAAAACCACATTATAGATAGGTTAATAGAAGATCTCTGCTCATATTTCTGAACGGTTCGAAAGGAAAGGACCTTGACGCAAATGCTAGAGTATGACTTGCAAGTGGCTAGCTTTGCTGGACACGCTTCCTAGAGATCAAAAAAATAGAAAGCTAGAGCCTATAGGCTCTGCTTTCTATTATCTAAATACTAACTTTAGTTAAGTTAATGGTTAAAGTATGCACAAAATTCTTTAATGAATCATTTTCCTTAAGACTGTATGAAGGATACCACCGTTTCGATAGTATTCTTGATCCACTACTGAATCCATTCTGACCTTGACCTTAAAAGAGATGGTTTTTCCATCTTCTGAGGTGGCCGTAACATCGATTAAAGCACCTGGTTGGATATCATTACTAAGGCCTTTAATCTCATAAACTTCTGTACCTTTTAAATTAAGCGTTTGTGCATTTTGACCCTCTAGGAATTGTAAAGGTAGTATGCCCATACCAACTAAATTAGATCGATGAATCCGCTCATAACTTTCTGCTATAACAGCTTGAATACCTAACAATGCAGTACCTTTTGCTGCCCAATCTCTCGAACTACCTGTTCCATATTCTTTACCGGCTATAACAATTAGATGCCTACCTTCTTCTTGATACTTCATAGATGCATCATAGATTGACATCACTTCACTTGTTGGAAAATAGGTTGTATAGCTACCTTCTGTGCCTGGCGCAATTTGATTGCGTATTCGGATGTTTCCAAAGGTACCACGCATCATTACCTCATGATTACCACGTCTGGAACCGAAGCTATTAAAATCAAGAGGCTCAACACCACAGGTTTTTAAATATTCACCTGCAGGGCTGTTTTTGCCGATATTTCCGGCTGGTGATATATGATCCGTTGTAACCGAATCACCTAGAAGGGCGAGTACTTTTGCACTTTTAATATCTTCTATATCAAAAATCTCTTTTTTCAAGTTCATGAAAAACGGCGGTTCTTGAATATACGTTGAGTCTTTGTCCCATTCATAAAGGTCGCCTTCCGGTACAGGGATGTTGTTAAACCTTACATTGCCTGAAAAAACGTCGGCATACTTTTGTCTAAACATCTCCGGCTTAACCGCCATCGCCACTGCTTCTTTGATTTCTAGAGAAGTTGGCCATATATCCTTCAAATAAACGGGTTGTCCTTCATGACCAAAACCTATAGGTTCCGTCATCATATCAATATTCACATTACCGGCAAGGGCATAAGCTACAACCAGCATTGGAGATGCTAGGTAATTGGTTTTTACTTGAGCATGGATGCGACCTTCAAAGTTACGGTTACCACTTAATACAGACGCTACTGTTATATCATGGTCTAAGATAGCGTCATTAATCGGTTTTTTAAGAGGTCCACTATTACCGATACAGGTTGCACAGCCATATCCTACTACATTAAAACCAAGTGTTTCAAGATATGGTAACAAGCCTGCTTCTTTTAGGTATTCTGTTACAACAAGGGATCCGGGTGTTAGACTGCTCTTAACAAAAACCGGCTTTTTCAGTCCCAGCTCAACAGCTTTTTTGGCCACGAGACCAGCGCCTAACATAACACTTGGATTAGACGTATTAGTGCAACTTGTAATGGCTGCAATAACAACGGATCCTGTTTTAATGGTATCTTTTTCTCCATCCACTTCAAGTTCGACAGTCTTAGCAATTTCATCTTCTGATAAATTAAAGCCACCTTCTGCAAAAGGTTTTCTAATCACTTCATTGAAATCTTCCTTCATACGTGTTAGTTCGACACGGTCTTGAGGTCTTTTAGGTCCTGCCAAACTAGGTACAATTGTTGACATATCTAATTCAACAACTTTGCTGTATTGAGGTTCTAAACTGTTTTTATCTCTAAATAAACCTTGGGCTTTGTAGTAGGCCTCAACCAAGTTAATCTCTGACTCGTTTCTTCCTGTCCCTCGTAAATAATCAAGGGTCTCTTGATCAACAGGGAAGAATCCCATTGTCGCACCATATTCTGGTGACATATTGGCTACGGTAGCACGATCCGCTAGACTCATGGTATCCAGTCCCGGTCCAAAGAACTCAACAAATTTGCCCACTACTTGCTCTTCGCGTAGACGTTGAGTTACTGTAAGTGCTAAGTCTGTAGCCGTTGCGCCTTCTTGCAGTGTTCCTGATAGTTTGAAACCGACGACTTCCGGTATAACAAAGTACAAAGGTTGTCCAAGCATTCCTGCTTCTGCTTCAATACCACCAACGCCCCATCCTACTACACCAAGACCATTAATCATAGTCGTGTGGGAATCTGTGCCAACAAGAGAATCTGGGAAAACCCATGTCTCATTATTAATTTCTTTGGTTGCTGCCACCGTTGCTAAATATTCCAGATTAACTTGATGGATAATGCCTGTTGCTGGAGGTACCGCTCTAAAGTTGTCAAATGCAGTTTGTGCCCATCTAAGGAATCTGTAACGTTCGTCATTACGAATAAATTCCTTATTATTGTTAATCTCAAGGGCCTCTTTGGTTCCGTAGGCATCTACCATCAAGGAGTGATCAATGACCAGATCTACCGGTATCAACGGATTGATTTTCTTAGGATCAAAGCCTGCTCTGCTAACGGTAGAACGCATGGCTGCTAAGTCAACAACCGCTGGCACACCAGTAAAATCTTGCAAAATAATTCTTGCCGGTATAAAAGGTATTTCTTTAACTTTCTCACGTTCTGATGTCCATGATGCTATTTGTTTTATATGATCTAAGGTGATGGTTTTTTCATCAAACTGTCTTATTGCGCCCTCTAATAGCACTTTCATAGAATAAGGTAAACGCGCTACGTCCCCATACCCCAATGTCTCAAATGTTTTCAAATCATAGTAGTTATATGCTTTACCATCTACTGTAAGCATCTTCTTACAGGATAATATTTTCTCTTTTGACATTATTTTTCCTCCAATTGTTAGTTAATCTGCCAAAACTATATAGTTATATAATTGGTTAAGGTGTCAAAACTATATAGTTGAACTTTTGCATACAATATATAGTTATGAATGCATCAACGTAATCTATATATTGTATGTGAACTTAGTGAAACTTAGTTTTGACCCTTTAAGCATAATTTAATGAAGCTAGTTTTGACACTTTGACCATTATTGTTTTTCGTTTAGCTATAATTTCCGTTGCCTATAGTATACCTTTTTATTTTTTATTTCTCAAGTTTTCCCATGTACTAAAATAGAACCTGAGAAAAAAAGCAGATACTTTACCATCTGCTTTTTTGACATTTCTTTAATATTTAATCGTATTCAAGGTTTTTTTCCAAATCCTCCATTAGATTACTTAAATAAGAAAAAACTTCCACCTTCAAATCATCTCTTCTTAAAGCAAATTCTATAGTTGCCGAGATAAAACCAAGCTTGTTTCCAACATCATATCGTTTACCTTTAAAATCATAGGTATACATATCTTCTTCCTGGGCTAATTTCATTAAAGCATCTGTTAATTGTATTTCTCCACCTGCGCCAGGGGTTTGGGTTTCTAAATAATGGAATATTCTTGGTGTAATAACATAACGTCCCAAAATCGCTAGATTGCTTGGGGCTACATCTATGCTCGGCTTTTCTATAAGGCCTTTAACTTTAGCAATCTGCCCCTCCACTATGGTCACATCGGCTATGCCATATTTGGAAACTTCACTGGGCGCTACTGTTTGTACTCCGAGTATGCTTTTACCGTAAATATCATAGGCATCCATCAATTGCTTAATACATGGCTCTTTGGACACAACTACATCATCGCCAAGCATAACCGCAAAAGGTTCATTGCCAATAAAATTCTTGGCAACCAAAACAGCATGACCAAGTCCCTTCGGTTCCTTTTGGCGAACAAAATGAATGTTAGCAAGATTGGTAGATTTTTCAACAGTCTTAAGCAGTTCCATTTCTCCTTTTTCTTGTAAACTTAATTCAAGTTCAATATTTTTATCAAAATGATCTTCAATAGATTGTTTATTTCTACCTGTAATAATAATAATCTCTTCAATACCTGCAGCCACCGCTTCTTCAATAATATACTGTATGGTCGGTTTGTCTACTATGGGGAGCATTTCTTTGGGTTGTGCTTTTGTAGCCGGTAGGAATCTTGTTCCAAGTCCGGCAGCCGGAATAATTACTTTACGTATTTTCATGATTCACTTTCCCTTCACCTTTGTTTACGTTACAATGTTATCGTTATATTGATTTATCACACAATAATGATATCATTTTGACTTCATAAGGTCAATCTAATACACACCAAAGGTCAGCCCTTAGTCATACAGACTGTGGAAGGGTTTTCATGAGACCCCTAATTACTTTCATACAATATTTCACCTGTTTTAATATTTTTAAAGAAAAGAGCATTGTAGGATATATAACTCATTTTGCGTCGTGTGAATTCCATATCCTTTTTACTGTCATATATGTATACATACTCTCGTAGATCATCATCATATAATCCAATCTCTATGGCCTTATCTGTAGAAGCATTCCAAAGGAAATCGCCTTCTTGATCCTTGTATCCTAAAGCTCTTAAGACAAGTGTGGTATATTGGGCCTCTGTCATATCGGCATTGGACCCATATAATTTATCTGAAAGACCCCTAACTAGTCCCTTATAATGAAGATAATTGATGGTATCTCTTGCCCAGCCCGGAACGTCGGTAAAACCTGAATCATAATCCGACTGCTCACTAGCAAAAGCAATTACCTCATCTTCTAAATCAAGTAGCCTTGAGTACATGATGGCACCTTCTGCTCGTGTAAGTCCCCGATTAAGTTCTAAGCCTTTATCTGTTCCTTTTAAGTAACCTAATACTTTTAGTATCTCTCCGTGAAAATCCTTATGGGCTCTATCTAAATCATTTTCTTCTTCAATATCACGTCTTAATAGATTATTACTTGGTGCCACATCGATACGGATTTCTATAAATCCATATTCACGTCCTGATGATTGTAAAAATATATCCTCCGTTAGATCCCAGACATAAATAGCTTTCTCTTTGATATAATCAGCATTATGACCTACGACTTCATAGTCTGTCTCAAATGAATATATAATCTGGCCACCCATAGCTTTGAAGATAACATTCATATCTCCTATTTCCTGACCATCAACTTCACTACTTAGTTCGCTTAAAGGAATCTCAAAACGATATACACTATCACCTTGATAGGACCACTTTAGCTCCTCTTCTTGCGAAATATCGTTGAACGCAATAAGTGGATGATTAAACAGAACCCTATTTTCTTCTCCTCTAAATAACATTTCATCTTTATAAAATTCTAAGGGTTTACGCTCTATCTGCGCGTGATCTTCATTGATACCTATTTCTTCAAGTAAGTCCGTATCCATATCAACCGTTTCACCATCACCAACTAGGCTTTGATTGGACGCAACCAATGAATGAATGCCTCCTGAACCATCTTTATTTAAGAAAAAGTCTAAACGAACATCCATGCACCCTGACAACATCGTCATTACAATAATCAAACTTGCAACAACGCCCCATATTCTACCCATAATTATCCTCTTTTCTTTAATTAAATTATTTCGTTTCTATAAAAACATTATAATATGAATAAGGTTATAAATCTACAGCTTAATCATACACACTGTGGAAGGATTTTCATAGGACCCCCATAAGAGCCTCTACTTCACTTCGTTGCGTCTCGGCCATTTCTTGCATTCTAATGAATCGAGAAAAGAGGCAACGCCTCGTCTTCCTAAAAGGAAGTTTCTGACGGAGGGAATTTTTCATTAACGCAAATAACAATGGTTCAATGTCATATGCTCTATTATGAAAATTCCCATAGTATAACAAAAGCCCCTTGAATGCAAGCATTCCGGGGCTCTGATATGTGTTCTGATTCGCTGGGCTTTCTTCATCGTTTGTTCCGAGTTACTTGCGAATGCAAGAAAGAGCCTCTACTTCACTTCGTTGCGTCTCGGCCATTTCTTGCATTCTAATGAATCAAAACACATAACAAAAGCCCCTTGAATGCAAGCATTCCGGGGCTCTGATATGTGTTCTGATTCGCAAGTAACTGCTTATCTTTTTGAGAATTGAGGTGCTTTTCTGGCTGCTTTAAGACCGTATTTTTTACGCTCTTTCATACGAGGGTCTCTTGTTAAGAATCCTGCTTTTTTGAGTGCGGGTCTGTACTCAATATCCGCTTCAAGCAATGCTCTTGAGATACCATGTCTGATTGCACCGGCTTGACCTGTGAATCCTCCACCATGTGCGTTAACGATTACATCAAATTTACTTAATGTCTCTGTTAATACAAGTGGTTGTTTTGTAATTACTTTTAAGGTTTCATAACCAAAGTAATCATCTATATCTCTTTTATTAATTGTAATTTGTCCATTTCCAGGTACAAGATAGACTCTTGCAACGCTACTTTTTCTTCGACCTGTTCCGTAATATTTTACTTGTGCCACGTCTATTCCTCCTCTCGAAACTATTAGAATTTAAATTCTAATACTTCTGGTTTTTGAGCTTCGTGGTTATGTTCAGCGCCTCTATAGACACGCAATTTAGTGAGCATAGCCGTACCAATCTTGTTTTTTGGCAACATACCTTTTACAGCATGCGTCATTACAAGTTCAGGCTTATTCTTCATCATATCTCTGTACTTAGTTTCTTTAAGACCACCAATATATCCACTATATGTTCTGTATAATTTTTGGTCAAGTTTTTTACCTGTCAATACTACTTTTTCACAATTTATTATGATTACATGGTCACCCGTATCTACATGTGGTGTGTAAATCGGCTTTGTTTTGCCGCTAAGTACTTTAGCAACTTCAGATGCAAGACGTCCGAGTGTCAGTCCTGTCGCATCAACAACATACCATTTTCTATCAACTGTTTGATCATTTGGCATGAATGTGTTCATGGGTTCTACCTCCTATTGAATTCTTAGTTTCGTTTTTTGTAGGTCAAAACCCGGGGCTAAGGGGTTTATAATACAAACTCACGCTACAACATTATAGTACATTCACCCTGGTGTGTCAAGTGAAATAAGTACTAATAATTACTTTCGTTTTTCTTTTCCAAAACGGCTGCTACATACGCGGTTAATGGTATGCTTAAAACCAAGCCTATGGTTCCCGAAAGCGCTCTGACAATCTCTGTTGCTATGGCATCCATATTAATGATATCAAAATAAGGAATATCATTCATGAAAAATACTAGAATCAAAAATATAGAAGTACCCGCATAGGCAAGGATAAGGGTATTTGCCATGGTACCCATGACATCTCTACCAATATTCATACCTGATTTGAAAAGATCTTTTGTACTCATAAATGGATTGGCTTCTGTTATTTCGTTTATAGCAGAAGCAATGGACATACAGACATCCATGACAGCACCAAGGGTTCCCAGTAAAATACTGGCAAATAAAATACTGGTAAAATTAAAGTTAACTTCACCTTGGGTAAAGAGCAACATCTGTGCTTCTGTCGTACCAAGCCCTGTCAATACCGCGTAATCACTAACTATAATCGCAATAATACCGGACACAAGTACACCACCAATGGTTCCAATAATGGCTGAGATAGATTTACGGTTGAAACCGGTTACAAGAAACATAGTAACAACGGTAATGAGTGCACAGATTACCATAGATAATAGAATGGCATTGCCACCGGCTGCAATTCCAATTAGCATATAATATATGCCTGTAAGGGTCATTCCAAGTGTCAATAATGTTCTAATACCTTGATAACCACCAACCGCCACCATAAGTATAAGAAATATGGCCGCTAACGCATATAGATATTTATCTCTTCTATAACTATAGACGAAACCTTCTAATATATTCCCTTCTTCATCGTATTCAACAAAAGTATAAATCTCTGAGCCTTCAAACAGCTCCAAGTCATAAGCATACATTTGATCCATTGAATTAACGACAGTAATGACCTCACCTTCATATGGACCATCTAGCAATTCGACCTCTGCTTCTTGTATTCTTTGTTCGTAGCCACCCCCTGATGTTTCGATGACATTAAGCTCATCTTTAGTGATCGTGAGTATTTTTCCTATAAAAACATCTTGTTCTTCAGATGTATTTGCTCTTTTTTCGCACCCCGTTATAAATAGTATTAGAAAAAATATGATACCAATACGCAGTATATTCTTTTTCATCATCCTAATCTCCTTGTGAGTAATTTATGCATTCAAGTGTTAGTCCTTTTGCCGGTGCAGTTTTTCCTGCAGCTTTTCTCGACTTTTTTTTCAATCCTTCTCTTATGGAATCCGGTTTTCTTCTGCCATTACCAACTTCAAGCAATGTCCCTACCATAATTCTTACCATATTGTACAAAAATCCGTTCCCTATTATTTCGAAACGATACATTAAACCCTCCCGAGTTATTTTCAAATCATATATTGTTCTAACCGTCTGATTCACACTTTTCTTAATAGAACTATAACTTTCAAAATCATGGGTACCGATGAAATACTTAGCCGCTTCCAACATCGGCTCAAGCTTTAAATGATATCTATAGTGCATGCTGTAACGCTGATCTCTTGGTAAGTGGTGTGGGCCGTTATACACACGGTATACGTACGTTTTTTGATGGGGCACATATCTTGGATGGAAGTTTGCATTAACTACTTCTGCACTAGTAACAACAATATCTCTTGGCATATGCATATTGAATGCTAAAGGTATTTTGTAAGTCTCCATCGCTTTGTTGCTTGCCATGAGAACCACTTGTCCATTAGCATGAACACCCGAGTCCGTCCTACTGGCCCCTGTCAAGGTGACGTCTTCACCAAACAACGATTTAGCCGCCTTCATCATAACACCTTGTACCGTTACATTATTTTTTTGTACTTGCCAACCACAGTAATTCGTACCGTCATAAGCAACTGTTAATTTGTAATAATACATATTGGTGCTCCTTTTTTATGCTAGAACTCTCATGACAATGAAAACGATTAGATAAAGCATCAAGATAGTGTATGCCCAAAAATCAATTTTTTTATATCTAAGTTGTTTTAAACGGGTTCGGCCTTCGCCACCTTTATAACATCTAGCCTCCATAGCAAGTGCAAGATCATCTGCTCTTCTAAATGAAGATATAAATAGAGGGACCAACAAAGGAACCATACTTCTTGCTTTTTTTATCAATCCTCCTGATTCAAAATCTGCACCTCGCGCAAGCTGTGCTTTCATGATTTTATCTGTTTCCTCTAATAAAATTGGAATAAACCGCAGAGCAATCGTCATCATCATAGCAATCTCATGAGCGGGTACCTTGATGCGCTCTAAGGGTTTTAAGAGTGCCTCTATGCCGTCCGTTAAGGTTATAGGTGAAGTAGTTAGTGTTAAAACCGAAGAACCTATGATCAACATAATAAGCCTTGTGCCCATATAGAAAGCTGTTTGTAAACCTTCTAAGGTAATTGTAAAACGACCAAGTGTTAATAGAATTGTTGTACCCGGTGTCAGAAAAAGATTCAGCACAATGGTAAGCATTATAATGATAAAAATGGATTTTAAACCTTTTAACATAAAGCGAACCGGTATGGTCGTTGCCATGATAACCGCACAAAGTGCTAAAAAGGCTATACCATAAGTCATGAAAGACTGATTTATAAACAATGATAGTATAAAAAAGAATGTACCATTGATTTTTGTACGTGGGTCCAACTCATGAATCCTTGACCTAGCCGGATAAAATTGTCCGATGGTTATATCCCTAATCATATTGTTTTCCTCTTTATTCAGAATCTATTTTAAGTAAGGTAATCAATGCTTTCTTGGCTTCTTCAAGTGTTACAATATCCTCAGATAGATTAAAACCATGTTTGTTTAATGCTTGAATAAGATAGCTGATTTGAGGTACAGCAAGGCCCATAGCTTCAAGGGCCTCTGTTTCTTTAAAAACGTCCTTAACAAGACCATCCATCTTGATTTCACCTTTATCCATAACAACGACTCGGTTAACATAACGGGCTATGTCTTCCATACTATGAGAAACCAAAATAACCGTAATACCCAGGCTTTTGTGTAAGTTCTGAATCTCATTTAATATCTCATAACGACCCTGAGGGTCAAGTCCTGCTGTCGGCTCATCTAGAATAAGTATTTCGGGCATCATGGCTAGAACTCCTGCTATGGCTACACGCCGTTTTTGTCCACCTGAAAGGTCAAAGGGTGACGATTCATATAGGGATTCATCAATACCAACGATACTCAAAGCATGCTTAACCCTTTCATCAATATCATCTTTTTGAAGCTTCATATTGGTTGGGCCAAATGCCACGTCTTTAAAAACCGTCATTTCAAAAAGCTGATGCTCTGGGTATTGAAACACCAAACCTACTTTTTGCCTTATGCTTCTTAGATCTACACCTTTATCAAAAATAGATATATCACCAATAATAACTTTTCCGGAATCCGGTTTTAAGATGCCATTAATTTGTTGTATAAGTGTGGACTTACCGGATCCCGTGTGTCCAATCAAGCCCACAAACTCACCAGGACTAATTCTTAAGTTGATTTGTTTTAAAGCTTGCATTTTAAATGCTGTGTCGGCGCCATAGGTGTAATTTAAATTTTCAATTGTAATTGACATATGCTTTCCACCATTTCATCTATCGTTAGTAAATCCGTCGGAATATGGATACCTGCTTGTTTCAGTTCATAGGCAAGTTCTGTTACTTCAGGCACATTTAATTTCAAGTCTTTCATGGTCTCTACTTTTGTAAAAACGTCTCGAGGAATACCATCCAAAGCAATCTTACCTTCCGCCATAACATAAACATGATCTGCCATGACGGCTTCCTCCATAAAATGGGTAATCAGTATTATTGTTATTTTGTCTTCTTTATTTAACTTTTGTACGGTTTTTAAGACTTCTTCTCGCCCTGATGGATCTAACATCGCTGTCGGTTCATCTAAAATAATACAATCCGGCTTCATTGCCAGTACACCGGCAATTGCAATCCGTTGTTTTTGACCGCCTGATAATTTATTTGGTGAGTGTCCTGCATAGTCTGTCATCTCGACAACTTCTAAGGCCATATCCACCCTTCTTCTGATTTCTTCTGCTTCTATTCCGATATTTTCCGGACCGAAGGCAACGTCTTCTTCAACAATTGTCGCTATAATCTGATTGTCCGGATTTTGAAACACCATACCAGCAGATTGTCGTATATCCCAAACATGATGCTCATCTTTAGTGTCCATGTTTTTAATAAGTAATAATCCCGATTTTGGTTTTAACAGTGCATTCAAGTGTTTTGCCAACGTAGATTTTCCTGATCCATTGTGACCCAAGATAGCAATAAAGTCTCCTTTTTTCACATCAAAAGAGACATCATCGATAGCTCTGTAAACACCTTCCACTTCTCCTCGATCATTATGAGCAACATATTCAAATATCAAATTATTCGCTTTTACCATATTAATGTCACTCCTGTTCTCTCTTTGTCCTTAGAATAGGTCAGAACCCAAGGTATTAGATCCTCAACTATTACTAGTGACAGTGTTTATGCATCTTTTCTAACTAATAAGAAGGGGCTAAGTGCAGCGCACTTAACCCCTGTTTATTATACTAATTCAAGAATTACTTCTTCTGCAGCGTCACCTTTACGTGGACCGATTTTAATGATTCTTGTGTAACCACCATTTCGATCTGTATATTTTGGTGCTATCTCGTTAAATAAAACTTCTGCAAGGTCTATTTTTTTAGTATTTGCCTTTTTACCAGCTGCCTCTTTTGGCACTTCTGTTACAGGGTATAATACTTTCAAGATCTCTCTTCTTGCATGGAGCTTTGTTGCGCTGTCTTTTCTGATGACCTTTTGAATTTCTTCAAATTGTGTTACTTTCTTGCCATCAACGACCTCTTTGACTCTTTTACCATCAGCTGTTTTTTTAGGCACTTTTTGAGTAACCGTTACTTCAGTATAATTGTCTTTTTCTCTTACTGCCATTGCAATCAATTTCTCAGCAATCTTACGAACTTCTTTGGCTTTTGGATCAGTGGTCTTGATTTTACCATGATACAAAAGGTTCGTCACTTGGTTTCTTAGTAATGCTTTTCTTTGGGATGATACTCTCCCAAGTTTTCTATAACCAGGCATGGATACAGCCTCCTTTTCCAGATAGTGTGTATTTTAAGAAGATTGCCTATTCGTCACCAGGTCTAAGTTGTAAACCTAATTCTTGAAGCTTAGCAAGTACTTCTTCTAATGATTTGCGTCCTAAATTTCTAACTTTCATCATATCATCAGGGGTTCTGTTGGTTAATTCTTCAACAGTATTAATCCCAGCTCTTTTTAAACAGTTATAGGATCGCACGGACAACTCTAGTTCATCAATGCTCATTTCAAGCACTTTTTCTTTTTCATCGTCTTCTTTTTCCACCATAACTTCAGCATTTCTCGCGTTTTCTGATAAATCTATGAATAAGCTTAAGTGTTCACTGAGTACTTTAGCCGCTAGACTAACTGCTTCATCTGGTGACAAGGTGCCATCGGTGAATACTTCTAATGTTAATTTGTCATAATCTGTTACATTCCCGACACGGGTATTTTCCACCTTAATATTAACACGTTCTACAGGGGTGTAGATGGCATCAATTGGAATGACACCGATCGGTTGATCGTCAGATTTATTCTTGTCAGCTGTAACATAGCCTCTGCCTTTATTGATTGTGAGCTCAATAAAAAGTTTGCTGTCTGATCCACCACTAAGAGTTGCTATTAGTAGATCCGGATTTGCAATTTCTATGTCAGGATCTGCTTGAATATCCGCACCAGTAACGACACCTTCACCTTCAAATTCTATGTACGCTACTTTTGGCTCTGAACTATCACTGTTATTACGAATTGCTAACCTTTTGATGTTAAGAATAATTTCTGTAACATCCTCTTTGACGCCAGGAATCGTACTAAATTCATGAAGCACGCCTTCGATTTTAATACTGCTTACAGAAGCACCCGGTAAAGATGATAGCATGATTCTTCTTAGAGAATTCCCTAAAGTCGTACCATAACCTCTTTCAAGAGGTTCAATAACAAACGAACCATGTTTGTTGTCTTCTGAAATTGATAAAATGTCAATTCTTGGTTTCTCGAAATCAAACACTAACAAGACCCTCCTAACTTTGATTGGTTACTTTACTTGTATTCATTAAGCATTCTATCTGTATAAACCAAAGTTTATACAGATAGAAACCATTATTTAGAATATAACTCGACAATAAGAGTTTCTTCTACTGGGATCAAGATTTGATCTCTTTCCGGTTTAGCTAGTACTTTAACAGTAAAGTTTTCAAGATCTGCATCTAACCATTCTGTAACGGATCTTGATGCCGTAGTTTCGATAATGTTCTTCATACCTTGAATTGTTTGTGATTTTTCTCTAACTGTAATTACATCACCAATTTTTACTTGATAAGAAGGGATATTCACTTTTTTACCATTAACAAGGATATGATTGTGACGAACAACTTGTCTCGCCTCAGTTCTTGAACGTCCAAGACCTGCTCTATAAACTACATTATCAAGTCGCATTTCAAGAAGTACCAATAGGTTTTCACCAGTGATGCCTTTTTGATGTGCCGCCGTTTCGTAGTAGTTTCTAAATTGTGTTTCTAAAACACCATATATTCTTTTTGCTTTTTGCTTTGTACGTAATTGTAGACCGTATTCAGAGACTTTCGCTCTTCTATTTCCATGCTGTCCCGGTGCGTATGGTCTACGTTCCATTGCGCATTTTGCTGTATAACATCTCTCGCCTTTTAGGAAAAGCTTATCGCCTTCTCTACGGCAAAGTCTACAAACAGCACCTGTATATCTAGCCATCTATTGACACCTCCATTAAACTCTTCTACGTTTTGGTGGACGACATCCATTATGAGGAACTGGCGTCACATCCTTAATACTAGTTACATCAAGACCCGCTGCTTGAAGTGCTCTAATAGCTGCTTCTCTACCTGATCCAGGTCCTTTAACCATGACTTCAACCGTCTTAAGGCCGTGAACCATAGCTGCTTTGGCTGCTGTTTCTGCTGCCATTTGAGCTGCATAAGGTGTATTTTTTCTTGAGCCTCTAAAGCCTAAACCGCCGGCACTTGCCCATGATAATGTATTTCCTTGTGCATCTGTCAAGGTTACTATTGTATTGTTAAACGTAGATTGAATATGTGCTTGTCCACGATCAACATGTTTTTTGACACGCTTTTTAGTCGTTCTTTTGACTACTTTTGCCATTACTAAGCCTCCTTACAATTATTTTTTCTTGTTAGCTACTGTTCTACGTGGACCTTTTCTGGTTCTTGCATTCGTTTTAGTTTTTTGTCCTCTTACGGGAAGACCTCTTCTATGACGGATACCACGATAACATCCAATTTCCATTAGTCTCTTAATATTAAGAGCGATTTCTCTTCTAAGATCACCTTCAACTTGCGCTGTTTTCTCAATAATCTCACGTAGACTACTAACTTCAGCATCCGTCAAATCTCTTACTCTTGTATCAATACTAATTCCCGCTTCTTTTACGATTTTTTCAGCCGTTGGTCTTCCAATTCCATAAATATACGTCAAACCAACTTCTACACGTTTTTCTCTAGGTAAGTCAACACCAGCAATACGAGCCATGTTTTCTGTACACCTCCATTAAATTTGATAGGTCGGCAACAAGATTTGGTTAGCAAATATTGCCTCCCCTTGTATGCCATTGGTCTCAATATCATTCAATTCTTTATTCAATGCAACTCTCATTCTATAAAGTACTGAATCATATTCTCATCTCATTAGACTAGCCACCTAGTACCTTCGCTTCATCCAATTTCACCCTGATTAAGGAACAAGGTTCAATTGTTTACACAACATGTCCTGGTGGTTTTGTTCATTAGTCTGTATAAACATCACAATTAGATATTATATAACATTCTGACCAATAGTACAAGTCTAAATTTGTAGTCCTTACTATATACCACTTTTACCCACTATAAAGTGCTTCTTAATGAGGTCAAGTTAATATCCACAACTTCAAAGGCATATATCAACCTTGCTTTTGTTTATGCTTTGGATTCTCACAGATGACTCTGATTCTTCCATTTCTTTTGATAACTTTACATTTTTCACAAATAGGTTTTACTGAAGCTCTTACTTTCATTTTTGGTACTCCTTCCTTGATCTATAATCGAAATCTAGGGTTTTCTATTTATTTGTCTCGCCAGATTATTCTACCTTTTGTCAAATCATAGGGTGACATTTCTATGGTTACTTTGTCACCTGGTAAAATTCTAATATAGTGCATTCTGAGTTTTCCGGATATATGGGCTAAAATGACATGACCATTTTCAAGTTCAACTTGAAACATGGCGTTGGGCAATTTTTCTTTAACCTTACCTTCAACTTCTATTACGTCTTTTTTTGACATGGTCTACCTCCTAATTAGGCTTATTCTAGGGTTTGTTGATAATCTTTTAAACTATTTCTGATATCGGCATTAGTGATTTTCTCATTGTTCTTTAATTTACCGGCTATTTCATCTGCAATCTTATAAGTGATTTGAATATGCTTGTTCTTCTTCTTTTTGGGAGCTTCTATACGTCTGCGTTTACCATCTGCTATATATACAAATGCCTCTTTTATATCTAATACAATAAAGAGCTCTCCACAATCTCGACCTGCTGTAGATTTTACAACTTGACCAAGCTCAATTTTTATCATTGCACTCACCTTGATTCAAAATCGTCAGTAATTCATAACCTGTATCCGTTATCAGTATTGTGTTTTCATAGTGGGCAGATAATGATCCGTCTAAAGTCACAACTGTCCAGTCATCACTTAAAGTTCGAACATTATATCGTCCTGCATTAACCATTGGTTCAATGGCAAGTACCATGCCTTTTTGAAGTTTTGGCCCACGTCCAATGGGCTTGTAGTTAGGTATTTGAGGTTCTTCATGTAAATCTTTACCTATACCGTGGCCAACCAAATCCCTTACGACTGAAAAACCATGCGCCTCCACATAATTTTGAATGGCTGCAGATATTTCATGTAAATGAGCACCGGGCTTAGCATATCTAATACCTTCAAAGAAACTTGCCTTCGTCACTTCAATGAGTTTGATGGCATCCTCAGATGCTTGACCTACAGCATAACTTCTTGCTGCATCACCATGATAACCATTGAAATAGGCGCCAATATCAACACTTAAAACGTCTCCATTTTCTATAATCTGATGTTTACTGGGAATACCATGAACAACAGCTTCATTAACGGAAGTACATATAGAAGCAGGGAAACCACCATAACCTAGAAAGGAAGGGGTAGCATTTTGACTCCGTATGAAGTCTTCAGCAATCCTATCAAGCTCATAAGTTGACACACCCACTCTTATAGCCTTTGCCACTAGTTCGTGGGCATTAGCTACAATGGCATTGGCCTGTCGCATAATCTCAATCTCTGAATCGCTTTTTATTAATATTGCCATTTACTACGCACCTACAATTTCACATATGGATTCAAAAATCACATCTATGTCTTGAGTTCCATCCACTGTTTTTAGTATGTCTTTGTTTGTGTAGTATTCAATAAGTGGTTGGGTTTGTTCATGGTAGACACCTAATCTTTTTAGTACAGTTTCAGGTTGGTCATCATCTCTTAGAATCAGCTCACTGCCGCACACATCACAGATGCCTTCAACTTTTGGTGCTATATATACTGTATGGTATGTTGCACCACATTTTACGCATGCTCTTCTACCGGACATTCTTTTAACAATAACTTCATCAGGTACATCCACATCTATAGCATAGTCCATAGAAGTACCCATTTTTTCTAATGCTGCATCCAAGTTTTCTGCTTGTGGTATGGTTCTTGGGAAACCATCTAAAACAAATCCCTTAGAACAATCTTCTTCTACAATACGATCTGCTACAAGATCTACAACCAATTCATCCGGTACCAACAATCCTTGATCCATAAAGCTTTTTGCTTTTAGTCCAAGTTCTGTTTCACCTTTGATATTAGCTCTGAAAATATCACCTGTAGAAATGTGTGGAATACTGTATTTTGTTGATAGTTTTTTAGCTTGTGTTCCTTTGCCGGCACCAGGTGCGCCTAACATAATGATCTTCATCATATACCTCCTTTAGACACTTGTTGAGTAGATACTCAATTTGCATCAAAGTACTCGTTTTTCAGTGAATAGATGAAAGCTTCTAAATCGACTAAAAGGATGTAGGCGAATCGCCCTTACCATCTTCTCCTAGTCGAATTAAAGCTATTCAAAAACTATATAATCATTTTCAGTTCTTATCCTAAGAAACCTTTGTAATGTCTCATGACAAGTTGTGATTGAACCTGCTTAACAGTTTCAAGTGCAACACCGGCTACGATGATTAGTGAGGTTCCACCAAAATTCAATTGAATCTTCGTAACTGCGGTTAGCCCTACTGGAGCTAAAGCTATGATACCCAGCATGACAGCACCGATTAATACAAGTCTACTCAGCACTTTTGATAAATATTCTACTGTTGGTTTGCCAGGACGAATCCCTGGTATAAAACCACCATTCTTTTTCATATTGTTTGCCACATCATAAGGATTAAATGTTATAGCTGTATAGAAATAAGCAAACGCTATAATGAGTACAAAGTATATTGCAGCACCATAGGGATTACTGATGCTAATCACTTCTAAGGTCTTACCCCACCAGCCTGTAGGGCTTGCAGTGATAAAAGAAGTAATGGTCGCTGGAAATTGTAATAAGGATGATGCGAATATTACAGGAATAACACCAGCCATATTCACTTTCATGGGTATGTGGGTCGATTGACCTCCATACACTTTACGCCCTTGGACCCTTTTTGCATACTGAACCGGTACACGTCTTTCACCTAATTGGATCAAGACGACAAATACAATCATTAAGAAGAAAACAACCAACAGTATTATTGCTTTTACCACTTCACTGCTCATAAATAACTCGTATAATGTTAAAGCGCCACTACCAAGACCTGATAAGATATTTACGGTAATAATAAGTGAAATACCATTACCTACGCCGTTTTCAGTGATTTTTTCACCACACCACATCAAGAATGCTGTTCCAGCCGTCATTGTAACGATGGCTGCAATGACAGACCAGAAGTTGTAGTTAACAAAATAACTTCTAAATCCGATGCTAATAGCCGTTGCTTGAATCACTGCGAATCCAATCGTTGCATATCTTGTGATTTTCGCAATCTTTTTCCTACCGTCTTCACCGTCTTTTTGCATTTCTTCAAGTGCTGGAATCGCAATTGTAAGAAGGTTCATAATGATAGATGAGTTGATATAAGGGATGATTCCAAGAGCAAAAATAGTCATGTTCTTGAATGCACCACCTGAAAAAGCATCAAACATCCCTAGTAGTCCTTCACTATTGTTATTAAAGTACTCTAGGATACCACGGCTGTCAATCCCTGGGATGGGTATGGCAGCACCTGAACGTATGGCAAATAACATGAAAAATGTAAACAGTATTCTTTTTCTTAAGTCTTCTATTTTAAAAGCATCTCGAAGTGTCTTAAACAATTATACCACCTCTGCTTTCCCACCAGCAGCCTCAATTTTCTCAATGGCTGATTTACTAAAAGCATTCACTTGAACCGTCAATTTCTTAGTCAATTCTCCATCTCCTAAGATTTTGACACCGTCTTGTGGGTTGTTGATAATACCTTTTTCCTGTAATTTTTCAACTGTGATAATGGATCCTGCTCTAAACACATTTAGAGCGTCCACGTTAATGGCAACGATCTCTTTTGAATTCAGACAAGTAAATCCTCTTTTTGGAAGACGTCTATATAAAGGCATTTGTCCACCTTCAAAGCCCGGTCTAGTACCCCCGCCTGAACGTGAGTTCTGACCGTCACGACCTCTACCTGCAAACTTACCGTTTCCAGAACCGTGACCTCTACCTTTTATGAATTTCTTCTTTTTTGAACCCGCTACAGGTCTTAAATCTGTTAAATTCATGTCGGTTACACCTCCTTATTGTTTTTTCGACTAAACTTCTTCAACTTTTACTAAGTGCACGATCGACTGAATCATACCTCTAATTGCCGCATTGTCACTTTGTTCTACTGTTTTGTTAAGTTTTGTTAAACCTAAGGCTTCAGCGGTTAACTTGTGTTTAGGTTTGGCGCCAATTGTCGATTTAACTAAAGTAATTATTAATTTATCTGCCATCTTGGTTCCCTCCTAACCTAATACTTCTTCTACTGTTTTACCACGAAGATTGGCTACTTGCTCTGGTGTTTTCAATTGACTAAGCCCTGTGATGGTTGCTGCAACAAGATTTGCCTTATTGTTTGACCCAAGGGATTTTGTTCTGATGTTTTTGATACCAGCAAGCTCAAGCACAGCACGTGCCGGGCCACCAGCTATAACACCGGTACCTTCAGGTGCTCTTTTAAGTAAAACTGAAGCACTACCGAATTTCCCTAACCAGTCATGTGGTATACTGTTATTTTCATCTAGTGGAATCTCAATCATTTTTTTCTTTGCATCTTCTATACCTTTACGGATTGCTTCTGGAATTTCCACAGCTTTACCCATACCGGCACCAACGTGTCCGTTTTCATCTCCAACAACAACCGTTGCTGTGAATCTGAAGTTACGTCCACCTTTTACAACCTTCGTTACACGTTTAATGGTTACGACTTTTTCTTTAAGTTCTAAGCCATTAAAATCTATAATGTTTCGCTTCATGTGTCAACCTCCTTACTTAGAATTTTAACCCAGCTTCTCGAGCTGCGTCAGCTAATGCTTTGATCTTGCCATGATAAATATACCCACCACGGTCAAAAACAACAGCGTCGATGCCTTTTTCAATTGCTTTTTTCGCAATAGAATCACCAACAGCTTTTGCTGCCGTTATATCGTTGGTTTTTTCCAATGTCTCCTTGATTGCCTTTTCTACAGTTGAAGCTGCAACGAGTGTGTTGCCCTTAACATCATCAATGATTTGAGCATAGATATGCGTATTGCTTCTATAAACAGCTAATCTTGGTCTAGCAGGAGTACCTGAAATTTTGTTTCTTATTTTCAAGTGTTTTTTAACACGAACTGCTTGTCTGGATATTTTCTTAATCATTTGGATTTCACCCCTTTGTCAATTTTATTATGAAAGTTGTCCGAAGAATCATCGATTTCATATAAAGGTGCTCATGCAAGACTTAGTCTATGCTTATGACTTACCAGCTTTTCCTTCTTTACGTCTGATGATTTCATCAATGTACTTGATCCCTTTGCCTTTATAGGGCTCTGGTGGTCTTTTGAATCTGATTTCGGCTGCGTATTGACCAACTTTTTCTTTGCTGATCCCGCTGATGGTTATCTTATTACCTTCAACCACAGATTCAATACCTTCTGGATCTTCCATAACTACAGGATGACTATAACCTAAACTTAGGTCTAGTTTTCTACCGTCTTTTTTAGCTCTATATCCGACACCATTGATCTCGAGTACTTTTGTGTAACCATTCGTTACACCTTCAACCATATTAAAGACTAACGTTCTTGTAAGCCCATGTAATGATTTCATCTTTTTAAGTTCACTCGGTCTTGTAACCACGACTTCTGAACCCTCAAGTTTTATTTCCATTTCTTTTGGTACTTGCTTTGCTATTGTTCCTTTTGGTCCTTTTACAGTAACAAAGTTTTCTTTTGTTACTGTAACATCAACACCTGTCGGAACAGTAATTGGTAATTTTCCAATTCGAGACATTCTTTTTTCCTCCTTACGGTTAAATTAAAACAGCTTCTATCTTGAAACTATCTTTTCACCTAATCAGACACATGCTTGTATTTTGAATATGCTCAAGGTGTCTATTGACAGTCTTAAAAAGACTATCATAGTTTAAAGTTAATTTCTAGTGCTTTTAGAAATCTTTATAATGCTTGGTAGCACAACTGGTTGATTTACCAGATAAAGGCTATAACCTCGCCACCAACATTTAGCTTTCTAGCTTCTTTGTCTGTAATCAGACCTTTATTTGTTGATATAATCGCTGTCCCAAGTCCACCAAGTACTGATGGTAACTCATCTTTGCTTGCATAAACTCTAAGTCCTGGCTTTGATATCTTTTTGATACCGGAAATAACTTTTTCATTCTTATCCGCACCATACTTAAGTTCGATTTTAATTGATTTGAAAGCGCCATCCGCTATAACTTTATAGTTTTTGATGTAACCTTCTTTTACTAATATATCAACAACAGCAAGTTTCATCTTTGATGATGGAACTTTTACAATGTCATGCTTTGCTGTGTTACCGTTTCTAATTCTTGTAAGCATATCTGCAATAGGATCACTCATTGTCATGATAATTGCCTCCTTCCTATATGTTGTTTACCAACTAGCTTTTTTAACACCGGGGATTTGTCCTTTGTATGCAAGTTCTCTGAAACAAATTCTGCATATACCGTATTTTTTCAATACACTATGAGGTCTTCCGCAAAGTCTGCAACGGGTGTAAGCTTGTGTGGAGAATTTGGGTTTACGTTGTTGTTTAACCTTCATTGACGTTTTAGCCATTGATTATTACCTCCTTTATTTTCTGAAAGGCATTCCGAATTGAGTTAGTAGCTCTCTAGCTTCTTCATCTGTGTTAGCAGTTGTAACAATGATGATATCCATACCTCTGATTTTGTCAATCTTGTCATATTCGATCTCCGGAAATATAAGTTGTTCCTTAATGCCCATTGCATAGTTACCCCTACCATCGAAAGAGTTGGGGTTAACACCTCTAAAGTCACGAACACGTGGTAAAGATAAGTTAACAAGACGGTCTAAGAACTCATACATTCTCTTGCCACGAAGGGTTACCTTCGTACCAATGTTCATACCTTCTCTTAATTTAAAGGCTGCTACTGATTTTTTTGCTTTTGTTACAAGTGGCTTTTGACCTGCAATAGTTGTAAGATCACTGACTGCAGAATCCATAGCTTTTTGGTTTTCTTTAGCTTCACCGACACCCATATTGATGACGATTTTTTCAATCTTTGGCACTTGTAATTTATTTGTATAGTTGAATTTTTTCATCATACCTTCAACGATTTCATTTCTGTAAGTATCAATAAGTCTACTCAATTGAATGGACCTCCTTTCGATTATTTGTCGACGACTTCACCAGTAGTCTTGGCTACACGCTTACGCACAGTTTTGGTTTTGCCATTACGCTCAACTGTAGAAACGACTGCGCCAAGTTTGGTCGGCTTACCTTTGTGCATATACATAACATTAGAAGCATCAATCATGGCTTCCTTATGTATGATACCACCTTGTTGATTGGCCGCACTTGGTTTCGTGTGCTTAGTTGCTTTATTAATACCTTCAACTAGTACTCTACCTGACTTGCTGTTGACATCTAAAATCTTGCCTTCTTTGCCTTTATCCTTACCAGTGATTACTTTTACAGTATCGCCGGTTTTAAGTTTCATCTTTGACATGTGTACACCTCCTTATAATACTTCTGGTGCTAGTGATAAGATTTTCATATACTTCTTCTCACGAAGTTCTCTTGCCACAGGACCAAAGATACGTGTACCTCTTGGAGTACCATCATCTTTAAGCACAACTGCTGCGTTTTGATCAAATCTTATATATGAACCATCTTTACGTCTGATTTCTTTTACTGTTCTAACGACTACGGCTCTAACCACGTCGCCTTTTTTTACAACGCCACCTGGTGTTGCATCTTTAACGGTAGCAACGATCACATCACCAACACTAGCATATCTTCTAGTTGAACCTCCCAGTACACGAATACATAGGATTTCTTTGGCACCTGTATTATCAGCTACTTTAAGTCTAGATTCTTGTTGAATCATGCTGAAAACCTCCTTTCGGGAATACTATTTTGCTTTCTCGATGATTTCTACTAAACGCCATCTCTTGTCTTTTGAGATTGGCTTGGTTTCCATCACTTTTACTCTATCGCCAACTTTACACTCATTGTTTTCATCATGAGCCTTAAGCTTGTATGTTCTTTTCACTACTTTATGATACAATGGATGTTTTACTGTGCCTTCAATGGCAACAACAACTGTTTTGTCCATTTTGTCACTAACAACACGTCCGCTTCTTACTTTTCTCAGATTTCTTTCTGTCACAACAATGCCTCCTTTCGAGATTATTACTTAGCTGCTTGCAATTGCTCAGCAATAATTGTTTGGATCTTTGCAATATTTTTTCTTACTGCTGTGATACGAGCTGTATTCTCTAATTGGTTGGTTGCATTTTGGAATCTTAAGTTGAATAATTCCTTTTTCGCAAGTACCAACGCTTCTTGTAATTCAGCTGCCGACTTATTTCTTAACTCTTCTAAATATTTTGCTGACTTCACAATTATTCACCGCCTTCTAAATCTGCGCGAGAAACAATTTTACATTTCAATGGCAACTTGTGCATTGCAAGTCTTAGGGCTTCTCTAGCTGTCTCTTCTGGAACTCCTGCAAGTTCAAACATAACGCGTCCCGGTTTTACAACCGCAACCCAATACTCAGGTGAACCTTTACCAGAACCCATACGTGTTTCTGCTGGTTTAGTAGTTACAGGCTTGTCTGGAAAAATCTTAATCCAAACTTTACCACCACGCTTGATGTAACGTGTCATGGCAACACGGGCTGATTCTATTTGATTGGAACGTATCCAAGCAGCTTCCATTGCAACGATTCCAAATTCACCATAAATGATTTGGTTACCACGAGTGGCTTTACCTGTCATACGTCCACGGAATTGTTTACGTCTTTTTACTCTTTTTGGCATTAACATTATTTATTTCCTCCTTTGTTAGCTTTCTTAGGAAGAACTTCACCATGGCAAATCCATACTTTTACGCCAATTTTACCGTAAGTTGTATCTGCTTCAGCAAATCCATAGTCAATGTCAGCTCTAAGGGTTTGAAGTGGAATGTTACCTTCGTTATAACTTTCAACTCGTGCCATTTCAGCACCACCCAGACGTCCTGAACATTGTACCTTGATTCCTTTTGCGCCCGATTTTAATGCGCGTCCCATAACTTGTTTCATAGCTCTTCTAAACGATACACGGTTCTCCAATTGAAGCGCTACGTTTTCAGCTACTAATTGAGAAGTTTTCTCAGGTCTTTTGACTTCAACAATGTTGACAATCACTTTTCCTGTCACCATAGCTTCAACTTCTTTTTTGGTCTCGTCAATTGCTGATCCACCCCTACCAATTACAATACCAGGTTTAGCAGTATAAATGTTGACTTTCACTCTTTCAGATGCTCTTTCAATTTCGATTTTTGAGATGCCTGCAGAGTACAGTTTTTTCTTTAAAAATTTTCTAAGATTAAAGTCTTCTACCAGAAGATCTGAAAAATTTTTCTCGGCATACCATCTTGAATCCCAATCCTTGATGATACCGACTCTTAAGCCGTGTGGATTAACTTTTTGTCCCATGCCTTACCTCCTTTACCTTTCGTTTAAGATAATCGTGATGTGACTGGTTCTTTTTTGAATTCTAAAAGCTCTACCTTGAGCTCTTGGTCTGATTCTCTTAAGTGTTGGTCCTTTATTGGCAAATGTCTCTTGAATGTATAAGTTGTTTGGGTCAAGTCCAAGATTATTTTCAGCATTTGCAATTGCTGAATTCAATAGTTTTTCTATAACTCGTGCAGCTTTTCTTGGTGTAAAAGCTAATATACCAAGGGCAGATACAACGTCTTTACCTTTTATGGTGTCTAATACAATTCGTGCTTTTGTGTCAGAAACTCTTGCAAATGATACTTTTGCTTTCGCTCTGTCATCTGTATTTGCATTTCTTTCACGTTTAATCTGACTTCTATGTCCTTTAGCCATCTAAAAGTGCCTCCTTTCGTACATATAATTAACGTACTTTTGATTTCTTTTCATCTTTACCGTGTCCTCTAAAGGTTCTGGTTAAAACAAATTCTCCAAGTTTATGACCAACCATGTCTTCACTGATGTATACAGGTACATGTTTTCTACCGTCATGCACGGCGATTGTATGTCCAACCATCTCTGGGAATACAGTGGAACGTCTTGACCAAGTTTTAATAACTTGCTTGCTATCGGTTTCATTGAGTGCCTCTACTTTTTTAAGTAGATGCCCATCAATAAATGGTCCTTTTTTCAATGAACGAGCCATTTATAAAGCCTCCTTTTGCATTAATCGATATGGATGAGTGACTATTTATTACTGCCACGTTTTCTCACGATATATTTGTTAGAATGTTTGTTTTTCTTCCTTGTCTTAAGACCAAGAGCTGGTTTACCCCAAGGTGTCATTGGACTTGGACGTCCGATTGGTGATTTACCTTCACCACCACCATGTGGATGGTCACAAGGATTCATTACAGAACCACGTACTGTCGGGCGAATACCCATATGACGTTTACGTCCTGCTTTACCTATAGTAATAAGCTCATGATCAACATTGCCGACTTGACCGATGGTCGCTCTACATTCACTAGACACCATTCTCATTTCACCGGATGGTAATCTTAGTGTTGCAAACTTACCTTCTTTTGCCATAAGTTGTGCTACATTACCAGCTGAACGTACAAGTTGTCCGCCTTTGCCCGGCTTCATCTCAATGTTATGTACTTGTGAACCTACGGGAATGTTGATAAGTGGTAATGCATTACCTATTTTTATTTCTGCATCTGCGCCACTCATTAAAGTTGATCCAACTTTAAGGCCTACCGGTGCAAGAATGTATTTCTTTTCACCATCTGCGTATTGAAGTAATGCAATGTTAGCTGTACGGTTTGGATCGTACTCAATAGATGCTACTTTAGCCGGTACTCCATCTTTGTTTCTTTTGAAATCAATGATTCTATATTTTATTTTAGCGCCACCACCACGGTGTCTCACAGTAATTTTACCTTGATTGTTTCTTCCTGAATTCTTTTTAATTGCCACTACTAAGGATCTTTCAGGTGTTGATTTTGTGATTTCCTCAAAAGTAGAAGCCGTCATATGCCTTCTGGAAGGTGTATAAGGTTTGTATTTTCTAATACCCATTGTCTTTTAGCTCCTTTCCTGTAGCGTCTTACCACGCTACCGTGTGTGTCCCCGGAATGTGTTTTTTACATTCCTTCGAAGAAATCGATTTCTTTACTCTCTGCAGTCAAAGTTACGATTGCTTTTTTTGTTTTAGCTGTTTTACCGCTTGTCGTACCACGTCTTTTTGTCTTACCGTCTTTATTCATCGTATTGACTTTTTGAACGATAGCACCTTTAAACATTTTTTCAACCGCTTCTTTGATTTGAACCTTAGTCGCTTCTGGATGCACTGAAAATGTGTATTTACGGTCGCCCATCTGATCCATGCTTTTTTCAGTGATTACAGGTTTAAGTAGTACGTCATAGTAATTTATGCTTGCCATTATGCGTACACCTCCTCTATTGTTGCCACAGTTGCCTTAGTCGTTACGAATGTATCGTACTTCAGAATATCATACACATTGATCGTATTGGTTTGAGCTGTTGCTACATTTGCTATGTTCCTAGCTGATAATAATACATTTTTGTTGTTATCGTTGATACAGATTAATGCTTTTTTAACACTGAGGTTGTCAAGCACCTTAACCATATCTTTTGTTTTTATACCATCAAATGCCAATTCATCAAGAACGATGAATTTCCCATCAGCAACTTTTGCTGATAGTGCAGATTTAAGGGCAATTCTTTTTTCTTTTTTATTGAGTTTGAACGCGTAATCTCTTGGTTTTGGTGCAAAAACCACACCACCACCTGTCCAATGTGGTGCTCTTATTGAACCGATTCTAGCTCTACCCGTTCCTTTTTGTCTCCAAGGTTTTCTACCACCACCACGTACTTCTGCACGTGTTTTAGCGCTTTGTGTACCTTGACGTTTATTTGCAAGTTGTTGAACAACAGACATATGCATTAAGTGGTTTTTGATCTCAACACTAAAAATGCTATCGTTTAATTCCAGTTCTTCTACTTGTTTACCATCCATATTGTATACAGATACTTTTGCCATTTTCGTTCCTCCTTCCTGCAATTACTACGCCTTAACTGCGTCTCTAATTGTTAAGATAGATTTTTTAGGTCCAGGTACAGCACCTTTTACTAAAATCAAATTTTGCTCTGCGTCCACTCTTACAACTTCAAGATTTTGAATCGTCACTTTTACAGCACCCATATGTCCAGGTAAGTTTTTACCTTTGAATACTTTTGAAGGTGATGATGCTTGTCCCATTGAACCAGGTCTTCTGTGGTACTTAGAACCGTGAGCCATGGGGCCTCTTGTTTGTCCATGACGCTTAATGTTACCTTGAAACCCTTTACCTTTACTTGTGCCACTTACATCAATCATGTCACCAACAGCAAATATGTCAGCTGTGATTGCTTGACCAGCTTCAAATGTTTCTGCATTTTCAAGTCTGAATTCTTTAAGTACTTTTTTTGCAGTAACGCCAGCTTTTTGGAAATGACCTTGTAAAGGTTGTGTTGTGTGTTTTTCTTTTTTGTCTTCAAAACCGATTTGAACAGCACTATAGCCATCGTTATCTACGGTTTTCACTTGAACAACTGTACATGGACCGGCTTGTAATACGGTTACAGGAACCAACGCGCCATCTTCCATGAAGATTTGTGTCATACCTACTTTTCTCGCAATAATTGCTTTTTGCATATTGCACCTCCTATTGATCTACAGCGGATTACATTGACGTAATCATCCTAGACGGTTATATAAAACATTTCCTTCTATATAAACCTCTAATGTGGATATTATTTTACATCTACTTTAATATCTACCCCAGCAGGTAGTTCTAGACGCATAAGTGCATCTACCGTTTTAGCTGTTGGCATTAATATGTCAATTAATCTTTTGTGTGTTCTTTGTTCGAACTGCTCTCTAGAGTCTTTGTACTTGTGTACAGCTCTTAGAATTGTAATGATTTCCTTTTTAGTAGGAAGTGGGATAGGTCCGCTCACTTTCGCTCCTGTTTTCTTTGCAGTTTCGATGATCTTCTCTGATGATTGGTCGATTAATTGATGATCATACGCTTTCAAGCTAATTCTCATTTTTTGAGTTGCCATAAAAAAAGTCGCCTCCTTTTCGTACTTGAGTACGACAAGTGGTGACTGTACATCTTGCCTGGCGTGTCATTCATTCACACGTCCTTCATCAAACTTAATTGATGGCATCTTATTCGTACAGTGATCTTGTCGTCAGTTTCTTGAACATGACATCCGCTCCATTAGAATTACCCGTAGTTTATATACGGCAACCTCTAACTTCATTGCTTTTATTGTCACAGCCTTTATATTATAACTTATGGTTTTATCTAATGCAAGCTTTTTCTATATTTTTTCAAATAAGCTAACACCGACCATGTGGTTCCTGAAAGCAGTGTGTATAATGTATGTACCAAAAGTCGATTGTAATCATACATACTGTGGAAAAGTTTACAGGAGACTCATAATAAAACAGGGCTACCCTTGACGGGTAACCCTGTGCTTTTAATAACATTACTTGCTGATTACAGTTACAGATCCTGAACCAACCGTTCTTCCACCCTCACGGATTGAGAACTTTTGACCAACTTCCATCGCGATCGGCGCAATCAATTCAACGTCCATCTCGATGTTGTCGCCAGGCATACACATTTCTACACCTTCTGGTAAATTGATGACACCAGTTACGTCTGTTGTAGTGAAGTAGAATTGTGGTCTGTAGTTTCCAAAGAATGGTGTATGACGTCCACCCTCTTCTTTTTTAAGTACATATACTTGTGCTTTGAATGTTGTATGAGGTGTAATTGAACCAGGCGCTGCAAGTACTTGTCCACGTTCAATCTCTTCTCTCTGTACACCACGAAGTAATGCGCCAATGTTATCACCCGCTTGAGCTTCATCAAGAAGCTTACGGAACATCTCTACGCCTGTACATACAACTTTTCTTGACTCTTCTTTAAGACCAACAATCTCAACATTATCTTGAACATGTAAAACACCACGATCAACTTTACCTGTCGCAACTGTACCACGACCAGTGATTGAGAAAACGTCCTCGATAGGCATCAAGAAAGGCTTATCTGTTTGACGTATTGGCTCCGGAATATAATCGTCACAAGCTTGCATTAACTCAAGAACAATATCGCCCCATTTGCTGCTTGTATCTTCTAGTGCTTTAAGTGCTGATCCTTGGATTACAGGAAGATCATCTCCTGGGAATCCGTAATCAGATAATAATTCTCTGATTTCCATTTCAACCAATTCTAGTAATTCTTCATCATCAACCATATCGCATTTGTTCATGAATACGACGATATGTGTACCACCAACTTGACGCGTCAAAAGAATATGCTCTCTTGTTTGAGCCATTGGTCCATCAGTTGCCGCAACAACAAGGATAGAACCGTCCATTTGAGCCGCTCCAGTGATCATGTTCTTAACGTAGTCGGCGTGACCTGGGCAGTCAACATGAGCGTAGTGACGATTCTCAGTCTCATACTCAACGTGTGCTGTAGAGATTGTAATCCCTCTTTCTCTTTCCTCTGGTGCCTTATCAATGTTATCGAAATCAACGATTGATCCAGTACCAAGTCTATCAAATAGTACTTTTGTGATTGCTGCTGTTAAAGTTGTTTTACCATGGTCAACGTGACCAATTGTTCCGATATTTACATGCGGTTTCGTTCTTTCATACTTAGCTTTACCCATTACTTTTTTCCTCCTTTAATTAATGACACCAAGGCATTTTGAAAATCCCTTCGTCATAACTTATCTGTTTTTTCTAATTAGAATTATATTTTATTGTACATCCAATTGCAAGGAATATTTCCTTACTCTAGGCCTTTTCCAGAAAGTATTTTCTCTTGAATACTCTTCGGAAGTTGCTCGTAATGTGAAAATTGCATGGAGAAGGTTCCACGTCCCTGTGATTTGGAACGAATGTCCGTTGAATATCCAAACATCTCAGATAATGCAACATAACAATGTATGGCTTGAGCACCATTTCTTGGCTCCATACCTTCAATTCTTCCACGTCTTGAGTTAATATCACCAATGACATCACCCATATATTCTTCCGGTACAAGTATATCTACCTTCATGATTGGTTCAAGTAATACAGAATCACCTTTTTTCATAGCATCTTTAAACGCCATAGAGCCAGCAATCTTGAATGCCATTTCTGAAGAGTCGACATCATGGTAAGAACCATCGTAACAGTCTGCACGAACACCAACAACTTCATAGCCTGCAAGAACACCGGATTGCATTGCATCCCTAATACCTGCATCAACTGCCGGTACGTATTCTCTTGGGATTGAACCACCAGTTGTTGAATTCACGAATTCATAAGTGATCTCACCATTAACATCCATTGGTTCAAATCGTACTTTACAATGCCCGTATTGTCCACGTCCACCGGATTGACGTGCATATTTTTTATCCACATCAACGGCTTTGGTAAGAGTTTCTTTATAAGCAACCTGTGGTGCACCTACATTGGCTTCAACTTTAAACTCTCTTAACATACGGTCTACAATGATCTCTAGATGAAGCTCACCCATACCGGCTATGATGGTTTGTCCAGTTTCTGTGTTTGTAAATGTTTTAAAGGTCGGATCTTCTTCTGCAAGTTTTGCAAGTGCGATACCCATTTTTTCTTGACCAGCCTTGGTTTTAGGTTCAATCGCTACCGATATTACCGGTTCTGGGAATACCATAGACTCAAGAATAACCGGGTGTTTTTCATCACAAAGGGTATCCCCTGTTGTTGTCAACTTAAGACCAACAGCTGCGGCTATATCCCCAGAGTAAACTTTTTCAAGTTCTTCTCTTTTGTTGGCATGCATTTGAAGAATTCTTCCCATACGTTCTTTTTTATTCTTTGTTGAGTTCAAAACATAAGAACCTGCATTAATGGTTCCTGAATAAACTCTAAAGAATGCTAGCTTACCAACAAATGGGTCCGCCATAATCTTAAAGGCCAATGCTGAAAAAGGAGCTTCATCAGATGCCGGTCTTTCAACCGATTCTTCTGTATCCATATCAACACCTTGAATTGCAGGCACATCAAGTGGTGAAGGCATATACGCTATAACCGCATCCAAAAGTTTTTGAACACCTTTGTTTTTGTAAGCTGAACCGCAAAACACAGGTATGATTTTTACCCCTATGGTTGCTCTTCGAAGAGCTGCTTTAAGTTCATCCGTCGCTATCTCTTCGCCTTCTAAATACATCATCATAAGATCTTCATCTGTATCCGCTATTTTTTCTACCATTTCATTGTGGTATTCTGTAGCTAATTCCAGCATATCTTCTGGAATCTCAACTTCTGAAATATCTTCACCTAAATCATCGTTATAGATATAGGCTTTCATCGTCATTAGGTCAATTAGACCAACAAAGTCTTCTTCAGCACCGATTGGTAACTGAATCGGTACAGCGTTCGCACCAAGGCGTTCTTTGATCATACTAACAACGTTAAAGAAATCTGCACCCATAATGTCCATCTTATTAACAAATGCCATTCTAGGTACTTCATATTTGTCCGCTTGACGCCATACTGTTTCAGACTGAGGTTCAACCCCACCCTTTGCACAGAATACGCCAACCGCACTATCTAGTACACGGAGAGATCGTTCAACTTCAACAGTGAAGTCAACGTGACCTGGTGTGTCTATAATGTTTATTCTATTATCTAACCATGAACATGTTGTCGCAGCAGAAGTAATGGTTATACCTCTTTCTTGCTCTTGCTCCATCCAGTCCATTGTTGCTGCACCTTCATGAGTTTCACCGATCTTATGGCTTATGCCTGTATAAAATAGTATCCGCTCAGTCAAGGTAGTTTTACCGGCATCAATGTGTGCCATGATGCCGATGTTTCTGGTCCGATCTAACGGATAATTTCTACCTGCCAAAGTATTTCCTCCTTTGGTCTAAACTGTTAATGAATTGCAATCTGTATTATTTGGCTATAAAACAAAACAGATTTTACCATCTAAAATGTGCAAATGCTTTGTTTGCTTCTGCCATTTTATGTGTATCTTCTTTCTTCTTAACAGACCCACCGGTATTATTAAGTGCATCTAATAATTCACCAGCCAAACGGTCTACCATGGTTTTTTCCCCACGTTTTCTTGTGTGGATTGTTAACCATCGTAGTCCAAGGGCTTGTCTTCTGTCCGGACGCACTTCGATTGGCACTTGGTAAGTTGCTCCACCGACACGTCTTGCTTTCACTTCTAGTACAGGCATGATATTCCCAAGAGCCTCTTGGAAAGCTTCTAAAGCATCTTTACCTGATTTTTCTGCTACTTTTTCAAAAGCACCGTATACGATCTTTTGTGCTGCACCTTTTTTACCATCTAGCATGATGTTATTGATCAGTTTGGTTACAACCTTGTTTCCATATATTGGATCTGGTAATACATCTCTTTTGGGTGTATGTCCTTTACGTGGCACGGTTCTTCCCTCCTTAATTATTGATTTGCGCCTTTGCGCTAAATTAATTCATAGGTACTCGCAGAAATCATACGATTTCTGTGTGTCGCGCTAGTTTTTCATATATTTCATCCTGCAACCACAGGTTATATACATTCATAACTGGCACTACATCGAACAACGCTTCTTGATTCTGAAGGTGTTCAGTTTAATTGATTAATTAGCTTTTCACCTTAGGTCGTTTTGCTCCGTATTTGGAACGAGATTGACGACGGTCAGCTACGCCAGCTGTGTCTAATGTACCTCTAATAACGTGATAACGTGTACCTGGTAAGTCTTTTACTCTACCACCTCTAATGAGAACAACACTATGTTCTTGTAAGTTGTGGCCTTCACCTGGAATATAACCTGTAACTTCAAGTCCATTCGTCAAACGCACTCTGGCGATTTTTCTAAGGGCTGAGTTAGGCTTCTTAGGTGTTGCAGTTTTTACAGCTGTACAAACACCACGCTTTTGAGGCGCTGAGATATTTGTTGACTTCTTATGTAAGGAGTTAAATCCTTTTTGAAGTGCTGGCGCTGTTGATTTCTTAACGATTTCTTTTCTGCCTTTTCTAACTAACTGGTTAATCGTTGGCATTCTTTTCACCTCCTGAAAATAAGTTGTTTACGATTAGTGCTGCGGTTGCGGCTTTCACTTTAACATTGCAAGCTTTGCCTAGTTCTTCCATTGTTTTTACATATACAATCGCTATATGGTTGGTTTCCGCCATTTCTGTGAGCTTTGCCAGTAATCGTGTATTCGCATCTTCTGCAACAAACAACACCTCTACTTGGTTACGCTCAAGTGCTCTAAGGGTTTGCTTTGTACCTACAACTTTAGAACCTTCTTGTAATCTGTGCATAGTAACCATCTCTTTCATTAAAGAATTCATTCTTATCTGTACACCGTTTCTTACAGACAAAATACGCATCAAAATGCACACTGATGAATTCTATCATGAGTTACCTATTCTGTCAAGAAAAACAGTTTTATTCATATTGACAAATGATTAGCGTATCAATGTCTTGGCGTCTTAATCAGTATGAACAAAAAGGCTACGCTTCAACGTATTAACATAACATAGACTTTCCTTGAAAATCACTTAGGGAGCCTAGACAGGCTCCCTAAGTGGTACTCACGTCTAATATTCATCCTGGAACAATAGTTCTTCTGCATTATCATTTTCAATATCTTTTTCAATGATATTCAATTTTCTGTAACGCTTCATACCCGTTCCTGCCGGAATTAACTTACCGATAATAACATTCTCTTTTAGGCCGATTAAAGGATCTGATTTTCCTTTGATAGCTGCATCCGTCAATACCTTAGTTGTTTCTTGGAATGAGGCGGCTGATAAGAAGGAATTCGTAGCAAGAGATGCTTTCGTAATACCAAGTAGCACTTGGGTACCAACAGCAAGTTCAAGTCCTTTGTCTTCCATTTCTTTATTGATTTTCTCAAATTCAAGTCGATCAATCAAACTGCCCGGTAAGAAGGATGTGTCACCACTGTCTTCTATACGGAGTTTTTTAAGCATCTGTCTGCAAATAACTTCAACATGTTTATCATTGATTTCAACACCCTGGAGCCTGTAGACACGTTGTACCTCTTGTAAGATATAGTCTTGTACCGCTCTTATACCTTTGATTCTAAGGGTATCATGAGGGTTAACACTACCTTCGGTCAACTCATCCCCTGCTTCTACCATGCTACCATCCGCAACTTTTGTTCTTGATCCATAGGGGATTAGATATGCTTTTGATTCACCTGTATCCGCATTAGTAATGACCATTTCACGTTTTTTCTTCGTTTCTTGCATAACAGCTTTTCCACTAAACTCCGCAATAATGGCCAAACCTTTGGGTTTTCTTCCTTCAAAAAGTTCTTCAACCCTTGGAAGACCTTGGGTAATGTCATCTGCTGTTGCTATACCACCAGTATGGAAAGTACGCATGGTAAGCTGTGTTCCCGGCTCACCAATAGACTGAGCTGCGATAATACCGACCGACTCACCCACTTGAACCGGTATGCCTGTTGCCATATTTGAACCATAGCACTTAGCACATACTCCTACTTCTGATTTGCAAGATAAAACTGTTCTAATCTTAACTTGATTGATGCCTGCTTTTATAATATTTCTTGCTTTGATTGGTGTAATCATACGATCGGCTCTTGCTAGAACTTCACCGGTCTTTGGATGCTTAATCTCCTCAATGGACCAACGTCCGGTCATTCTTTCTTCTAGGCCTTCTATGACTTCCTCACCATCCATAAAGCTTTTTATAATCATTCCTGCAACTTCCGGCTCATCTTTACAGCAGTCTGTTTCTCTGATAATTAGATCTTGAGAAACATCAACCAACCTTCTTGTCAAATAACCTGAATCTGCTGTTCTAAGAGCTGTATCTGCAAGACCTTTACGAGCACCATGAGCGGAAATAAAATACTCAAGTACATCAAGACCCTCACGGAAGTTAGATTTAATCGGTAGTTCAATCGTATGACCGGATGTATCCGCCATAAGTCCACGCATACCTGCAAGCTGTTTAATCTGATTATCCGATCCACGGGCTCCGGAATGAGCCATCATATATATATTGTTATATCTATCTAGATTGCCAAGAAGAGCTTTAGTGATTTTATCATCACATTCACGCCATGTTTGAATAACACTGTTATAACGTTCTTCTTCTGTCATCAAGCCACGCTTGAACTGCTTGATAATATCTTCGAGGGTTTTTTCAGCCTCATCAACAAAGCCTTTTTTCTCATCCGGGACTTCCATGTCCGATATAGATACGGTAATGGCACTTTGTGTTGAATATTTGAAGCCAAGTTTTTTGATTTCATCTAAAACTTCTGCTGTTTTTGTAGCGCCATGAACATTAATACAATAATTCAAAATCTCCTGCATTTGTTTTTTGCCAACTAAAAAATCGACTTCAAATAATAGTTGGTTATCTACAGTAAGTCTTTCAATAAATCCAAGATCTTGAGGAATAGCTTCATTGAAAATAATACGCCCTACGGTTGTCTCTATAAGTCGTCTTTCTCTCTTATTATCAATGATGCGAACGCGTTCTACCTTGATACGTGCATGCAAGCTAATCACTTTATTGTCATAAGCTAAAATTGCTTCATTTTCATCTTTGAAAATAGAACCTTCTCCCGGTTCTCCTACTTTATCCAAAGTCAAATAGTAAATACCAAGAACCATATCCTGTGAAGGAACGGATACCGGTGCCCCGTCTGAAGGCTTTAATAGGTTGTTAGGAGATAGCAATAAGAAACGGCATTCTGCTTGTGCTTCCACTGATAAAGGTACATGCACTGCCATTTGGTCACCATCGAAGTCAGCGTTATAAGCCGTACAAACAAGAGGATGCAACTTAATGGCTTTACCTTCAACCAGTACAGGTTCAAAGGCTTGTATACCCAGTCTGTGTAGAGTGGGAGCACGGTTAAGCATAACAGGGTGCTCCTTGATGACGTCTTCTAATACGTCCCAAACCCCAGGCTCAAGTCTTTCCACCATTTTCTTTGCTGATTTAATATTGTGTGCTAGACCATCTTCTACGAGTACTTTCATTACAAATGGCTTGAAGAGTTCTATGGCCATTTCTTTTGGTAAACCACATTGATATATTTTAAGTTCCGGTCCAACTACGATAACAGAACGCCCAGAATAATCGACACGTTTACCAAGTAAGTTCTGACGGAAACGTCCTTGCTTACCTTTTAACATATCGGATAAGGACTTAAGTGGTCTGTTACCAGGTCCTGTAACCGGTCTTCCCCGTCTACCATTGTCAATCAAAGCATCAACGGCTTCTTGAAGCATTCTTTTTTCATTTCTTACAATAATATCAGGTGCACCTAGATCCAACAGTCTTTGTAGACGATTGTTTCTATTGATCACACGTCGGTACAAATCGTTAAGGTCTGAAGTGGCAAAACGTCCACCATCTAGCTGAACCATAGGACGGATATCCGGTGGTATAACCGGTACAACAGATAAAACCATCCATTCAGGCAGATTACCTGATTCTTTGAAGGCTTCAATAACTTCAAGACGCTTAATAATACGCGCTCTCTTTTGTCCTGAAGCATCTTTTAATGCCTTTTTCAATTGTTCAGATTCTCCCATTAAATCAATTTGCGATAAGATCTCACGAATGGCTTCCGCACCCATAGCTGCCCTAAATTTATGGCCATATTTCTCACAGGCTTCCGTGTACTCTTTTTCTGTAAGTACTTGCTTGTACTGTAGTGATGTTTCACCGGCATCAATGACGATATAAGAAGCAAAGTATAATACTTTTTCAAGTGTTCTAGGGGACATATCTAGGATTAAACCCATTCGGCTAGGAATTCCTTTAAAGTACCAGATATGAGATACAGGCGCAGCAAGCTCAATATGACCCATACGCTCTCTTCTCACTTTTGATTTTGTAACTTCTACGCCACAACGATCACAAACCACACCTTTGTAACGTATTTTCTTATATTTGCCACAATTACATTCCCAGTCTTTACTGGGGCCAAAGATTTTCTCACAAAAGAGTCCGTCTTTTTCAGGCTTTAAGGTTCTGTAATTGATGGTTTCCGGCTTTTTGACTTCACCCTTGGACCATTCTCTGACCCGTTCGGGTGAAGCAAGACCTATTTTAATAGCGTCAAATACCAACGCTTCAGATTGTTGCTTAACTTCACTTTGCATATTGGGAAACTCCTTCCTTACGACCTACTTTATCGATGTGGCTTATTCAAACAACTCTTCTTCGTCTTGAATAATAAAACTATCTTCAAGGGAAGCTTCTTCTTCTTCATCCTGTATTTCCAACAAGTCTGTATCGTCTTCAATATCAGATCCGATTTCCACTTTCCCAACGGCAGCCATATCCGGTATCTTTTCATCGCTTACAGCCGTATTCGCTGACAAATCATAGTCGTCTTCAAAATCCTCTTTGACATCGATTTCTATATTGTCACTTGTTAAAACTTTTACGTCTAGACATAGTGACTGTAATTCTTTAAGTAGTACTTTAAAGGATTCTGGAATACCCGGCTCAGGTATGTTTTCACCTTTAATGATGGCTTCGTAAGTCTTAACACGTCCAACAACATCGTCTGATTTAACAGTCAAGATTTCTTGTAATGTATAGGCAGCACCATATGCTTCAAGCGCCCAAACTTCCATCTCTCCAAATCTCTGACCTCCGAATTGTGCCTTACCACCCAGTGGTTGTTGTGTTACAAGTGAGTAAGGTCCGGTTGATCGTGCATGAATCTTATCCTCAACCAAATGGTGAAGTTTTAAGTAGTGCATATAACCGATGGTAACCGGATTATCAAAGTACTCACCGGTTCTTCCGTCTCTAAGGGCAATTTTCCCATCTGATGTAATTGGTACACCTGCCCATTCTTCCTTGTGTTTTTGATTTTCCTCAAGGTATTGTAATAAACCTTCATTTAATTTGTTTTCCCATTTACCACAGAATGTTTTCCACTCAGAATTGACATAATCATTGGCTAGATCTAGTGTTTCCATGATATCAATCTCATTGGCCCCATCAAAAACCGGTGTGGCCACTTTGAAGCCTAGTGCTTTTGCAGCTAGACCAAGGTGAACTTCAAGAACCTGACCTATGTTCATACGTGAAGGAACACCTAGGGGATTGAGTACGATATCCAGAGGTCTACCGTTTGGTAAGAAAGGCATGTCTTCAACCGGTAATATTCGAGATATTACACCTTTGTTACCATGACGACCCGCCATTTTATCACCAACAGAGATTTTTCTTTTCTTAGCAATATAAACTCTAACAGATTGATTAACACCCGGTGCTAATTCATCTCCGTTTTCTCTTGTAAATACATTAACATCTACAACAATGCCTTTTGCACCATGGGGTACTTTTAGAGAAGTATCTCTAACTTCACGGGCCTTCTCACCGAAGATGGCTCTAAGCAGTCTTTCTTCAGCTGTTAATTCTGTTTCACCTTTTGGTGTTACTTTACCAACGAGAATGTCGCCAGATCTAATCTCAGCACCAATTCTTATAATACCCCGTTCGTCTAAGTCTTTTAATGCATCGTCTCCGACACCCGGTACATCCCTCGTTATTTCTTCAGGACCTAGCTTAGTATCTCGCGCTTCTGCTTCGTATTCTTCTATATGTAGTGATGTATACACATCGTCTTTTACCAGATTCTCACTCAAGAGAATCGCATCCTCAAAGTTGTAACCTTCCCATGTCATAAAACCAATCAAGGGGTTTTTACCTAAAGCAATCTCGCCATTGCTGGTTGAGGGTCCATCCGCTAAAACATCACCTTTTAAGACTTTTTGGCCTTTATTAACCAAAGGTCTTTGATTGATACATGTACCTTGATTGCTTCTGGAGAACTTCGTGAGACGATAATAATCTTTTTGTCCTGCCTTCGTCTTTACTACAATCTCTTCTGACGATACGCGTTCAACAACACCGTCATTTTTAGCAATTGCCATAACACCTGAGTCAACGGCTGTTTTGTATTCCATCCCCGTACCTACAATAGATGATTCTGTTAACAAGAGAGGTACTGCTTGACGTTGCATGTTAGATCCCATAAGGGCTCTATTCGCATCATCGTTTTCAAGAAAAGGGATCATAGCTGTTGCAACAGAAAATACCTGCTTCGGTGATACGTCCATCAAGTCGATTCTAATATCTTCCATCTCAATGATGTGTTCGCCAAAACGCCCTGTTACATACTTATGTACAAAGTGATTGTTTTCGTCAAGAGGCTCATTGGCTTGAGCTACACGATAATTCCATTCAACATCGGCAGTCATATAAACAATATCATCAAGGACTACCGGTTTTTCACCTGTTTTATCAATCTTACGATAAGGTGCCTCTATAAAGCCATATTCATTAATACGGGCATAGCAAGCTAGAGAGTTGATTAAACCAATATTTGGACCCTCTGGTGTTTCAATAGGGCACATACGGCCGTAATGAGAATCATGAACGTCTCGAACCTCAAAACCTGCACGCTCTCTAGATAAACCACCAGGACCTAAGGCTGACAAACGTCTTTTATGGGTTAATTCTGCCAGTGGGTTGGTTTGGTCCATAAACTGCGACAACTGTGAACTACCAAAAAACTCTTTGATGGCTGCTGTTACAGGTCGAATATTAATTAAAGTTTGAGGCGTAATGCCTTCAGGGTCTTGGATGGTCATTCTTTCACGAACAACACGCTCCATTCTTGATAAACCAATACGAAATTGATTCTGAAGCAACTCACCTACGGCTCTAATACGACGATTTCCCAAATGGTCAATGTCATCCTTAACACCTACACCGTGCTCAAGATGGATATTATAATTAATAGAAGCAATGATATCTTCTTTTGTTATATGCTTTGGTACAAGCCTTGCCACATTTTTGGAAATGGCTTCAATTAGTTCGTCACCCTCGTACTCAGCCATTAATTCAGCAAGAACAGGGTAATAAACATGCTCAAATATATCTAACTCTTTTCGATCAACTTGGACATACCTGTCAATATCTACCATCATATTGGATAAAATTTTAACTTTTTTATCTTCTGCAGTCACATAAACATATGGCACCGCAGCATTTTGTATGTCATCTGCTTTTTCAGGCGTTAACACTTCACCGGCTTCTGCAATGACTTCTCCAGTGGTTTGGTCAATAACATCTTCCGATAGAGTTTGTCCTGCAATCCTAAACATAAAGGATAATTTTTTATTGAATTTGTAACGGCCTACTTTTGCAAGATCGTACCTTCTTGGATCAAAAAACATAGAATTGATTAAAGACTCCGCGCTTTCAACAGATGGCGGCTCACCCGGACGTATACGTTTATAGATCTCAATTAGACCTTCTTCGTAACTGCCTGTATTGTCCTTTTCAATACTTGCAAGGATTTTCATTTCCTCACCAAAAAGTTCCTTGATTTCTGCATCTTTTCCTATACCTAGGGCACGGATTAGAATTGTAACCGGAACTTTTCTTGTTCTATCCACACGAACATGGAAAATATCATTGGAATCTGTTTCAAACTCCAGCCATGCACCTCTATTTGGTATAACCGTTGCAGAATAAAGTTGCTTCCCAATCTTATCATAATTGATATTATAATAAATACCAGGTGAACGTACCAGCTGACTTACAATAACTCTCTCTGCACCGTTAATAACAAAAGTTCCTGTTGGAGTCATGAGTGGTAAGTCACCCATGAAAATCTCGTGTTCCTTGATTTCGTCTTTTTCCTTGTTAAAAAGTCGGACTTTGACTTTTAGTGGGGCCGCATAAGTAGCATCGCGATCCTTACACTCTTCCATTGAATACTTGATTTCTTTGTTCAGAGCAAAGTCAATAAATTCAAGCTTCAGATTGCCGCTGTAATCGCTTATTGGGGAAATATCGCGAAATACTTCTTTCAATCCTTCTTCTAGAAACCATTGATAAGAATTCTTTTGTACCTCAATTAAATTAGGCATTTCAAGAACTTCTTTTTCACTAGAATAGCTCATTCTAAGACCTGTTCCGTACTTGGTAGGTTTAATCCTGTTTTTCTCCATGGTTTAGTTTCACCCCTTGGCTATATGATTTATTATAAATACACACTTCATGTTTGTGTATAAAAGTGACGATACCCTGCTAAACACCCTACTTAATTGACTCTTATGGTTTAAAAAATCCACAAAAACCTATAAATGAGCATACAAAGCCATATTAACGCATTAACAAATAATATCACACCTTATATTGGGTGTCAAGAATAATTCTCCAACAAAAAATGTCATTCTGATTGCAGATTTTTTATCCTGTAAATGATTTTTCTGATGACCTTCGTAAAAACCACGATTTTTCTCTAAACCTTTACGAAAACCATCTTGTAAGTTTCACTTAACCATTGATGCCATTATGCAAAAAAAACTAAAACAAATATTTTTTTGTTCTAGTTTCAATGATGATAATTAACCCCTAGATTATGCAATCCAGGGGTTAGGTATAATATTATTTAAGTGTTATTTCAGCGCCAACTTCTTCAAGCTTAGCTTTCATTTCATCTGCTTCAGCTTTTGTTACGCCTTCTTTAACTGCTGTTGGTGCACCTTCAACTAAGTCTTTTGCTTCTTTAAGACCAAGTCCGGTGATTTCTCTTACAACTTTGATGACTTTAATCTTCTGAGAACCTGCTGATGTTAACTCAACATCAAACTCAGTTTTTTCTTCTGCTGCCGCCGCTTCGCCGCCACCTGCTGCTACGACTACGCCCGCTGCTGCTGACACGCCAAATTCTTCTTCACATGCTGATACAAGTTCATTCAGTTCAAGTACGGTTAATTCTTTGATTGCTTCTATGAGTTCTTGAGTTGATAATTTTGCCATTGTATGACACCTCCGTATATTATTATTCTTCTGTTTTTTCTATTGTGGTTACTTCAGTTTCAACTGCAACTTCTTCTACGACTTCTGCTATAGGTTCAGCAACTACTGCTAAATTGTCAGAAACAAGTTCTGCCGCTGTCGCCACACCAGTTTCAGCCGCTTTATCCGCAACGGCTTTGATGGTACGTGCAAATGTAGATATTGGTGATTTGATACTTCCAAGTAATTTTGAAAGCAGTTCTTCTCTTGATGGAATAGCGGCAATTTTGACAATTGTTGCGTCATCATAATAAACACCTTCTACAACACCAGCTTTGAACTCAAGGTTCTTGAATGCTTTTGATTGCTTTAGCAACACTCTAGGTCCTGCAGTAGGATCTTCGTAACTGATGGCTATTGCACTAGGTCCTGCCAAATGCTTTTCTAAAGCTTCAAATTCTGTTCCTTGAAATGCAAAACTCATCATTGAGTTCTTAAACACTTTGTAAGTTACGTTAGCTTCACGCAATGACTTACGAAGTTCAGTATCTTGTTCAACGGAAAGGCCACGATAGTCAACCAATACGATGGATGTTGCACCTTCTATTGAATCCTTGATAGTTTTGATTACTGATTGTTTTTCTTCGATTCTTGGCATTTAGTACACCTCCTTGAATTATTTATTGGGGCTTGCCATAGACTTGTTATAAACAAAAGACCTTTGTCAATAGACAAAGGTCGATTCATATCATCATTCATGATAAAAAAAGTCTCCTCGGTAGGCGAATGATATCTTTATGCTTACGCACCTACTGTCTACAGCGATATAATGGTCATCTGGAATCCATCTGACCTGCGAGATAGAGTATAACAAATGCCAGACCCTATGTCAACTATTTTTTGCCCTCAGATCAGCCATAACAGCTGATCCAAAGACATGATTTATTATTTTGCCACTGAGCTATCTAACTTCATTGGGTTTACCTTCACGCCAGGGCCCATTGTTGAAGCTACGGATACGCTACGAAGGTAGGTACCTTTTGCAGCGGATGGTTTTGCTTTTATAATTGCATTCATTAAAGTGTGGAAGTTATCCGCAAGTTTTTCCTGTCCAAAAGAAGCTTTTCCTATTGGACAATGTATGATGTTTGTTTTATCTAATCTATACTCAATTTTACCAGCTTTGATTTCTTCTATTGCTTTACCTACATCCATGGTTACCGTGCCGGCTTTTGGGTTTGGCATAAGGCCTTTTGGACCAAGGACTCTACCAAGACGACCAACCACACCCATCATATCAGGTGTTGCAACGACAACGTCAAACTCCAACCATCCTTCATTCTGGATTTTTGGAATCAGGTCTTCTGCACCAACAAAATCTGCGCCTGCTGCTTCTGCTTCTGTTGCTTTTGCACCTTTTGCAAATACAAGCACACGAACACTCTTACCAGTACCGTGTGGTAGTACAACTGCACCACGCACTTGTTGCTCAGCATGACGTCCGTCAACACCAAGTCTAACATGGACCTCTACGGTTTCATCGAATTTTGCTTTTGCTGTTTCAATAGCTAAGCTTAAAGCATCTGCTGGATCATATTGCTTCGTTTTATCAACTAATTTATGTAACTCAATCTTTCTTTTGCTTTTTTTCATTATTATACCTCCTTGTGGTAGTATCGGGTTTTACCCTTCCACGGATTATCGGTCGACCGATGTTTTCAAATTGTCCGGCTTGTTGTTAGTCTTCTACAACAATACCCATGCTTCTTGCTGTTCCTGCGATCATTGACATCGCTGTTTCGATGTTGGCCGCATTTAGGTCCGGCATCTTAAGCTCTGCAATTTTTTGAACTTCTGCTTTTGAAATCTTAGACACTTTTGTTTTATTAGGTTCACCTGAACCGGACTGAATGTTACATGCTTTTTTAAGCAGGATTGCCGCAGGTGGTGTCTTTGTGATGAAACTAAAACTTCTGTCTGCATATACAGTGATGACAACAGGAATAATCATACCTGGTTGATCCGCTGTTTTTGCATTGAATTCTTTTGTAAACTGCATAATGTTAACACCATGCTGACCAAGAGCCGGTCCAACTGGTGGTGCTGGTGTTGCTTTCCCAGCAGGAATTTGTAATTTTATAAGTCCTGTAACTTTTTTCGCCATGATAGCGTACCTCCTGATTTCTAAAATATAACTAATAGCGCAAAGCGCCTATGGGAAATCAGCTATATCCGATGTGGTATTTACGGGGATTTCCCTCCCACTTGTCCGTTATGGACAAATTGTTACGATTCTAGACCTTTACCATATTGGAAAAGTCCAATTCAACCGGCGTTTCTCTACCAAATATTGACAGATTAACAATAACGGTTCTTTTGTGGTCGTGAATCTCTTTTACGACACCAACCGAACCATCGAATGGTCCATCTGTTACCGTTACCGTATCACCAATGGCCACGTCCATCTTCGTAATATGTAAATCGATGCCCATGGTTTTGATTTCCGCTTCTGTTAAAGCCACTGGCTTGGATCCCGGTCCTACGAAGCCTGTAACACCTCTTGTGTTACGCACAACATACCAAGTCTCATCATTCATCAACATCTTAAGGATGACGTAACCTGGGTAGAGTTTTTTCTCTACTTCTTTGCGTTGACCGTTCTTATCTTCCAGTACCTTATGAAGGGGGACGATAACTTCTACAATCTGATCTTGTAGCTTTCTGTTTTCTATTAACTTTTCAATGTTGGCTTTCACCTTGTTTTCATACCCTGAGTAGGTATGAACTACATACCATTTTGCTTCTTCAGACATAGAACCATCCTTCTGTTGTTTATAGTAGTAAGAAACGTACAATTGCACCGAATATTGTATCAATTCCTGCAACTATACCGCCGACGACCAATGAAACAGCGATCACAATACCCGTCTGCTTCATTAAAACTGGGAAACTAGGCCATACGATTTTTTTAAACTCGCTTTTTAGACCTTTGAAAAAATCAGTTTTTCTCGTAGTGTTTAATTCACCCATTGTTTCACTTCCTTCTGTGCTTTATAGAAAACTATTTTGTTTCCTTGTGATTAGTATGTTTTCTACAAAATCTACAATATTTTTTTGTTTCCATACGTTCTGGGTGCAACCTTTTTTCCTTGGTTGTATTATAATTTCTTTGCTTGCACTCCGTACATTCTAGCGTGATTTTAACGCGCACAACTTCCACCTCCACTTGTTCTACTGTTAAAATATGTTGTGTTTGAAGCTGCTTTCTTTTTAAAAATAGCGCATAAAAAAAAGCCCTACAAACGTGCAACTATAAATTTATCATAGGTACAACATCTTGTCAAGCTCTTTTAATAGGTTCATCCCACACGCCCAAAAAGCTGATAATAATACAAGGGATAGTGTAAAATAGTAATAAATCATTGTACTATACCCTTGAGCATTATCATTCAACACTATCGTCATACTACATATAGAATATAGGTTACGACTGTCATCTATTTCTTAGAATCAAAGAAATGGGGTTGGTCTGCCTTCTTCTGCTTGTTGTAATTGTTGTGGTAACTAGAGACCGCTGACTTCTGATTCCTAAAGTTCTTAACATCGCCTTTGATGTTCTGACTCTTAAGATCAAACCTTTGCTTGTTACGCATTTCAGCCACTTGAATCTCCACACCCAGATCACTGACAGCCGTTATATATTGCTTCATCTTCCCAATTGCTTCTTTATATAATGCCGGTTGAGACTTTAAGGTCGACTTGATTCTATCAAAAGCGCTCTCAAATCCTTCATCGATCTGAATCAGCTTATCAATACGAACCTGCTTGTTGCTCATAATATTATTAAAACTTGTTGTATTAAAGTCTTCCTTCCCAAGCAAGTCCGACTGTTCTTTTGTATATGCCAGAATCTCTTCTAATAAGACTTTTTTTCTTTCCAAAGCATCTAGAAGGATATCCACTTGTACATATATGTCGCCCATAACGCACCACCTTTTTCCTAGTAATTAAGATTATAACAAATTATGATGTGTTTGACCACCACGAGAATAAATGATAAGGACCCAGTCTATTAACCAGATCCTCATTAGCAAATTATCTATAACTTTATATCAATGCTTCGACCGATTTCCGGGGTCACGCTTTGTTCCATCATCTTAACAAGTTCGTTGCTCTGAACTTCTGGCATATCCATAATCTTGGCTACCAGTTGTATGCCGGCTTGTTGTTTCACTTGGCCTTGGGATAGTATCATAGACATTGCTGCTATATCCATAGAATTCACTCCTAATAATTGAGTCAGTTTGATTATATAATAATTGGTTAAGGTGTCAAAACTATATAGTTGAACTTTCACCTACCATATGTAGTTATGAATGTATCAACGTAATCTACATATGGTAGGCGAATTTAGTGAAACTTAGTTTTGACCCTTTAACCATAATTGTTTGTTCGTTTCTAAAGTCTACTTATTGGGCTTTTGTTGTCAAGCTCCCAACGCTTTCTTTAGTAGCACTGGTACTAGTACCTGCACCTTGTTTGGTCAATTGGATAGCTTCTTTCCATGTATTACGCAAGTCTCTGATAAAACCAATGGCTTCTTCAAGTATTTCAGGGTCTTTAGATGCATTGGCTTCCATCAGCCTTCTGCTGATATAATCATACATGAGTTCAAGACCTGCGGCAACTTCATAACTCTTATCTAAAGTGATCTGAAATTCTTCTATAATGGCCAAGACCCGCATAATCAGATTATGACTTTTTTCGATATCTTTTTCCACCATGGCTACTTTTGCTTGATTGCCAAACTTAATGGCACCATCATAAAGCATTAAGGTTAATTCTTGAGGGGAGGCAGTCATAATGGAGTTTGATTTTATTTTTGTGTATGGATTACTTGTCATCTTAGAGACCTCCTAATTGTTGTGTTAACCAGTTACTAGTCGAATTGGACTGTTGCATGGCTTTTTCCATTGCCGTGAACTGTTTATAGTAACGACTTTCAATACTCGCCAAGCGAATCTCAAGATTACTGATTTTAGTGTCAAAATCTCTAACTTGTTTATCAATCGTTTTGTCATTAAAAAAAGTGAAAGCACTGTTAAGGGTAGAGGATTGCATCCTCGTACTCATATCTTTATATAATTTGTCGCCCAAGCTGGTAAATAATTTCATTACCGCATCTGGATCTTCATCAATGGCTTTTCTTAACTTATTTTCTTTCACACTATATAGGCTATTGTCTTCATCACCTTCAATATGTAAAACGCCTTTTTCCGTGTAACCACCTGTAACGATGCCTAAGCTGCTAAAATTTCTAAATGTAAACCCAGTTGTATCCACACCAGAGGATAGAGTCAACGTATTTCTCATACTGCCCATGATGCTACTCAGATTATCATCTCTTCTTAGTAAAGATACTTTAATTTTCTCTTCCCACAACTTAATATCTTCTTCGGTCATGGCTGATTTTTCTTCTGGTGTTAATGGTTTAAAGCTTCTGGCTGATTCTGCATTGATTTTCTCATCCATTTCCAACATGAGCTCATTGTATTTGGTAACAAATTTCTTAACAGAATCATATATAGCGTCCGTATCTTGAGTTACAGATATATTAGAAGTGCCACCTTCATCTAATATATTAAAGGATAAACCATTTACAATTACTTCATTGGTTGCGCTGGTCAAATTGGTACCATTATATTTAAACGATGCATCTTCACCGATTGTACCTATGCGTTTGCCTGCAATAAAACCCAAACCATCTAAAACATCTTCATCACCAGTTACTTGTAACTCAACACCATTACCGGTCTTCGTCGAGGAAAGAAAAAGACGATTAAAGTTAGCGTCATAACTGACGTTCATATCTAGTCCAAGGTCTTTTATTTTACTTGTGATATTTGCCATGGTATCACTTGCTTCAATGGTGATTTGTTGTGTTGTTACACCACCATCTAAGCTGATGGATAAATCTTTGGTGTCTAGCGGATCCAAAAAGGTCATCATTTGATCGGCTCTGGTAGATGATGTAACCCCTGCTATGGTTTCTCCTGTTAAGAAAGAGCCTTTTGCCATTTTTTCAATCTCTATTGTGTGACTACCTCGTATGGCCGCTGAAGATGTATTCATGGAAACCATACTCTCATTGGAACTGGTTAGTTTTTTCTTATTGTAAGTACCTGCTGATTTGAATGAAAAAAGTTCCTCTTTATAAAAACTAAATAGCTTTGCATTCATAGAGGACCAAGCTTCTTTTCTCCACTCGGCTAAGACTTTATCCTTTTCAACGGTCTCCACCCTTGTACGTTCTACTTTCATGAGTTCTCTAATAATGCTCTGGGTATCAAGGCCTGAAGCCAGTCCTGTAAATTGTATTGCCATAGAAGTACCTCCTATCTATGTTCGTCCACAAGTATGCCTGAAATCTCCCACAGATGGGCGACCATATCTAAAACTTTTTCGGACGGTATTTCTCGTATGACTGAATCATTCTCTGTGTTAATAACTTTTACCATAATCTGTTTAGTTGTATCATGTATGGAGAATTCTAGTCGTCTGTCATAGGTTCTAATGTGTTTATTGGCTTTTTCTATAGCCTTAATCACTTGCTGTTCTTGTTGAAGTGTGTTTTCTGCCGCTGCCACTTCTGCATCAACATGAATACGTTCTTGTTGCTTAGCCGCTGATGCATTCTGATTGCCTGATTTTTTCACAGGTTGTATTGGAGCTGGAGCTTCCGTTCTGCCTACTCGTTCTACACTTTGGGGTGTTGGCATCGTGTTTGCACCGCCAACCGAATCAATTCTCATAGTAATACCTCCTTGTATTGTTATATCCTACATTATATATCGGCTTCTAAAGCTAAAAGTTAATAGGTGATTGATCATTTAAGGTATTAAGTTCGGATTAAATTATGTTCAGATCTGCGCTTAGTAATCTCACTTCGGCTTCAAGTTCACTTAATCTACTTTGATAAGCGCTAATTTCTTTTTGATCCAGTTTTCTATCTGCGGCATCCTTAGCAATAACACGCATACTTAGTAGACGTGCTTCTGTTTCTTCAAGTAGTACGATTTTTTGTTTGACTTTTTCAAGTTCCGCTTCAAGTAAAGCTCTTTCATTCTGCATCCTTACAACTTCCTTTCTCTTGTCTATACCAAGTCGTCTGAACTGACCGCAAGAACTGTCCCCCTCGGACATCTTTCACCTAAGATTTTAGTCTTGTTTTTTCCTTTTTCTAATGTTTTTTATTGAATTATGATACAATGAAGTAGAACGTATGTTCTGATGATTTCTTGAATAGGGAGAGTGACTTCTATGACTACAATAAATACTGAACTATTAAAAATAATCAAAGAAAACTATCCAAATATGAATACTGAAAAACTAGCTCAGGAGCTTAATTTGTCGTTTTATCAGATTCGACGCATCGTTTCAAAAAACAAAATTACAAAAAGCCATGTATTTAAACAACAGCTTATTCGTGAGTTACAACACAAAAGATCTTTGGCATACGAAGACAACATTATAAAGTACAAACCATCAAAAATTCAAGAAAATATTATTGTTGGTAGTTTGCTTGGTGTTGGGAGCCAAGCATGCTATGGACGTAGCAAAGAATCATTTTATCGTGAACATGGATGTAGGAAGCAAGCTGACTATCGTGCATGGAAAGCAGAAATGCTGGCCTTACTTGATTTCAAGTATTACGATCAGTATGAAGCGCCAAGTATTAAATCTCCCAGTAACCTTTTATACAGTTATTATCATAAACTTTTTTATAGAAATGGGCGCAAACAGATAACACCTCAAATTCTTACCAAACTCAATCATCCCATTGGACTGCTCTGTCTATACCTAGATGATGGTACACTTGTTATTGATCGATATATTAGAAAAAACAGAATTCATCTTTTTCCAAGAATTACAATCTATTCTCAATCTTTTTCAGAAAATGAAAACATATTATTACAGAATCATATTCTTGATACTTTTGGTATTCAATTTATCTTAAAGAAACGTAGAGATGGTGAAGGCTATGTTTTACAGTGTAATTATAGAGACCATATCATTTTATTCCTTCAAATTATTCAACATCAACATCCATTACTAGATTGTATGGCATACAAAATGAATCTAAAATCCGCTTTAATAGATTAAGAAAGCAAATTACGAAAAGCATTATCCCAATCATGAGATTATAATCGACCGCTATGAGATATGTTAAAAAGAGTCAGAGGAAAAATCCCCTGACCCCTTCATAATATAAACTTTTTTAATTATCTTAATAATTGAAGTACGCCTTGAGGTGCTTGGTTTGCTTGCGGACCATCCACCAACTTTCGTTAACGGCCAGACTATATCTTCAACCCAGTCATTTTGTCTTTAATAAAAGACCATTAGGTTGTTGGGCACTTCGGACCACCTCTGATCCTACGGATTTCATCATCATAGCTTTCGCCTTAGATGGTATATCCTAGTCGTTGAACCTTCTCCAACCTTTCGGTACAGGAGCTTGGCTGCTGATTATCCAATATCTATATTTTTCAAACATTCACGCATACCGTTTCCAGTTACGTTGTAGTATATAGACCTTAAGGAAGTTCCAGCAATTCACCCAATGTGCATATAAGATTCTCATCTTATAGGACCCTTAAATAATTACCTAAGAAGTTGTAAAACGCCTTGAGGTGCATTATTTGCTTGAGCCAACATCGCTTGAGCAGCTTGGGTAAGGATGTTATTCTTAGTGAATTCCATCATTTCTTTCGCCATGTCTACGTCTCTGATACGTGATTCAGCTGCTTGTAAGTTCTCAGATGATGTATCTAAGTTCTTGATTGTATGCTCTAATCTGTTTTGAACAGCACCTAAAGAACTTCTTTGTGAAGAAACCTTTTGGATTGCGTTATTTACTGTTTCAATAGCAGTTGCAGCACCAAATTTTGTAGAAATGTCAACATCTTTAACACCTAAAGCTTCAGAACGCATATCGCCCATTGAAATAAATGTTGTTTGACCTGAGTTTGCTCCTACTTGCGCCATGATTGAGTTTTCTAAGTCACTAGTAGCTGCTTCATGTTTGCCAAATACAAAGGTCATGCTTTCTCCAACTGCCATATTGGTATTTAAATCACCTACTGCTAATGTTGTTGCTCCACCAAGAAGAATAGCTGCCTCAAATGTTAGTGTATTAGTATCAGTAACAGCAATATGTGTTGATGCTTTACCATCAGGTCCAATAAGTTCGTAATCAGCAGCAGCAAAAGCACCACCAGCATCAGAAGCATCTGTACGAATCAACATATAAGCTCCATTCACTTGCGATTCCGTTCCCACAGCTCCAGCTGCTTTATTAAGATTTTCTAATGCTGCACTAGTAACAGTAACTCCAGAGTTATTATTGACTGTTGCAGTACCTTTAACTTCTTCAGTTACACCTTTTGCTGAACCATCTAATAATTTCTTAGTATTAAATTCAGTTGTGTTACCAATTCGATCCAACTCAGAATTTAGTTGCTTTAATTCGCTTTGAAGTTCTTTTCTATCTGCGTCAGTATTGGTATCATTTGCAGATTGTACAGAAAGCTCTCTCATTCTTTGAAGAATGGATTGTGATTCATTAAGTGCACCTTCTGCTGTTTGAACCAAAGAAATGGCATCTTGTGAGTTTCTAGAAGCTTGGTTCAAGCCTCTAATTTGGCCTCTCATTTTTTCAGATATAGCTAAACCAGCTGCGTCATCACCAGCACGGTTAATTCTGAAACCTGAGGATAATTTTTCCATTGATTTAGCGCCTGATGCAGTTGTTTGTCCAAGTTGTCTGTGTGTGTTCATTGCCATTAGATTGTTGTTAATTCTCATAATTTATTCCTCCTTGAATTTCATGAGTTTTGGCTATTGTACTAAGATTTTACAATAACCAAGTTAGTGTCGAATATGCCAGCTTCCCTGCTGGCACTCGTTGGCCAACGAGCTTTGTTCGTTACAGGTAATATATCGTCCTCTTTTTCAAAGACCTTAATAGTAAATTTAAAAAAAAATTATTTTATTTCATAAAGTCTTTCAGCTTGCTGAGGGCACTGTCGTTGCCAGCGGCTGCGGCTTTGTTTTCTTCTTGAATCTGTATATAGACTTCTTTTCTGTGAATCGGCACACTTTTGGGTGCCTCGATGCCAATCTTGATCTGATCTCTTGAGATATCCAGCACTGTAATCACAATATCATCATTGATGATAATGGATTCTCCTAATTTTCGTGATAAAGCCAACATGATTATTCACCAGCCTTCATAAGCTTCATTTGCTCATAGAGATTGTGTTTAATCTCATATTCCTCATTGGCTACTATGACTTGCATGCCCTTCTTTGTTTGGATATTAACAACGATTGGTGCTTTTAAGTTGGTGGTCATGGCTTCTATGTTATCTGTTATAACCACCACCGAAAACAAATTCAAATCTTCTTCCTTTAACGCACCGATTCTGGCAATCTGCTCATCTGCCACTTCTGGGCTGTAATTTGGAAACCAAAACATAGGGTTAATGACAGGTAAAGACAAACCTTCATCATCTACGGATTGCATCCAACACAGGCCGTTTTTTGTTTCTTCATCTTCATAAAGCATGACATAACGTTTACTGTCTTCAAAACCAAAGATGCCTTGTTCAAATTCTACAATTCTTTCTTCATCGATTTCTACTTCTCCAAAATGCTTGGTATTAATCTTCATCATAGACACTCCCTTTATTTGGTTTTCTATATCATATCTTTTTTGACTCTATTTAGCAAATGATTCTTAAGCCCGCTTATCTATCACCGAATAAAGTCCAATAACGTTGGTTGAATAATTTTAGAAGATGCAGATAAACTTGCATTGTAGACCATTTCTTGAGCTGCCATCTTCATGATAACCTCTGCATAATCCACATCTTCGTTTTTAGAAAGCAAATCTGTAAAGTTCAGATTGTCTTCACTGAGCCTGTTAATGGTTAATTCTAAGCGGTTAATCTTACCACCAATCTCAGCTCTGGTGTTGAGTAATGTACCGATATGTTTATCCATCTTTCCTATGAGCTTATTAAAGACATCACCTAATAAGTCTTCCTGAAGGGCGGTGGTTAAGGTCTCATCATCTGTGATGCTTTTTGTGGCATTAATCAGTTCTTCTATATCTCGAACCAGATCAATCCCAATGACGTCATAGCCCATAGTATTTATAGACATCTGTTGACTGTAGCTAATCTGATAAAGCATTTTTTCATCTTTAACTTCAAATGCCGTAACTTTGGTCAGATTCTGCCCTTTGAAATAATGCTCCGGCATAAGATCCCCTTTATCAAAGCCTGTTTTTTCATAGGTAAAATCTAATGGATCAGGAATATTCACAACATCATCCGGATGAAAAATCAGCTCACCCGTATCTTGTATAAAATTGACCTCACCAAGAACAGGGGTCATGGCACCGGGATCTGATGCGCTCATTGTATTAACCGTTGCAAAAGGGGGTATTAGTGAAGTCGTGTCAGGATTAGAAACATCTGTATAGCCTAAACGGATTCTATGCACATCAATAATTTCACTATCAACCACCCGTTTCGTCTTTTCCAGATCTGAAGCCTTAAAATTTTGTGTGAGTTCATAGGTGTCCCCAGATGTTTCAGTAAATACCAGAGGCATATTGGTTTTATAACCCGAAAAAACATGACGGCCGGCATAGGTTGTATTACCTTCCTTGACAAACTGCTCCATGAGCTGTTCAATCTCCGTCACCACATTTTTCCTATTATCAATATTCAATATGTCTGAAGTGGCTTGAACACTTAGATCCCGAACCCTTTTCAAAATCTCCGTTACATTGGTAACCGATTGCTCCGTAACGCCTGCCCATGATATGGCATCTTCTGCGTTGGTCTGATATTGTTTAATCTCATTCACATTATTACGAAACTTCAATGCTCTTATGGCCACGATTGGATTGTCTGAAGGCTTTTGTATCTTCTTGCCTGTCGCCATCTGTGTTTCATATAAACTGAGTGTTTCTCTATTCCTATTAATATTAAGGAGTACATTGTTGGTCATCATTGAATTGGTTATACGCATTTTATCACCTCTTATCTGGCACCCATCTGATTGATGGTCACATTGTAGATTTCATCCATAACACTAATGATTTTAGCCGATACATTATAAGCTTGTTGGAATTTCAACATATTCAAGGTCTCTTCATTTAAGTCCACACCGGATACGGATAATCTTTGATTGGTCACTAGGAGCATGAGGTTTTCCTGGCCCTTCTTAAAACTTATGACTTGCTTGGCATCGATCCCTAAGGTTCCAAGAAGAGATTGCATGAAGTTGTCCGGTTTTCCTTTGGCGAACATATTTGAGTCATGTCTTTTTTCTATGAGCTTCAAGATTAAGTCGTTGGCACTTTCTCCGTAATCTACTGTCGCTGATGTCTCTACCAACGATAAATCATCTATAACTGCTTGGTTTACGGCAAAGTTATATATGTTCATCTTTTCATAACTGGTTGTATCATTCACATTAAGAGGGGGTGTGCCTGTATAACCCTTATAGGTAAACAACTGAGTACCTGTCCCACCATTGCCGCTTTCGTTAATGGCGTTAAACTCTCTTGCTATGGTTCTAACAAAATGGTTGAGCTCTTGTGTGTAGTAGGGTATGCCTTTAAAGGATTGGTTGTCGCCAATAAAGCTAGTTGTACCGTCTACACCTGCCGGTGCAGCTGCATCTAAGTTAAAGGTCATTTGGTTCAGTACTGGGTCATAAGTCGCGCTGCTATAGGTAATCAAGGTCCCACCGATATTCATCTCACCTGCTGTCGGAATATCAGTGCGTGATGGATTGTTTATGACAAGCGTATTGGTACCCTCGCCTGATAAGATAGCACCTTTGAAATTCTGTCCATTATTACCGTCTCTAAGATCAATGTAGCCTTTTAGTTCACCTGAAAGATTATCATTATTCAGATAGAGCTCTTTTCCTGACTTCCAATAGATATCATACATATCTACCTGATCTTCCGGGTTGTTTAGATAAGTTCTCGGCTTTACTTCTAAATAATTGGCCGTTGTATCATATACTAGGCTTTGGCCGTTGATGGACACACGGAAGGTTTTCTTGCCGTTTGCATCGGTTATTTCTTTTGTATCGACATTGACTATTTTTGACAAATTGTCAATAATACGGTTTCTTTCATCTCTTAAGTCATTGGCCGACTTACCAGATAATTCCATATTCCCGATTTGATGGTTTAGAGATGCTAATTGTTGAGAGAAAAAATTAATCTGATCAATATTCGTCTTGATACCGAAATTGGTTTCTTTTTGTAAGGTGGTTAATTGCTTACTTACATCATTCATATAGGTTGCAAAAGACTCTAACGAAGTTACATAAGCATTTCTAACCGTAGTATCTCCAGGATTCTTGGATAGAGTCTGAAGACTTTCAAATATATTGTTAAAAAACGTACTGTAACCCGTTTCTGATGGTTCATTAAAGAGTATTTCCATCTGGCTGAGTATTTCATCTTTTACTTGATATTCGCCTAATTCATTGATCATACTCCAATATTTATTATCCAAGTAGCTATCTCTGTGCTGAAGAACGTTGGTAATCTCCGACCCTGTACCTATCATGCCTTTCATACCATTTGGTAATGGTCTGGTGGCAGACTGTAAGCCATATTGACGGCTGTAGCCAACAGTCTCAGCGTTGGCTATATTATGATTGGTGATGTCCAATGCAGTTTTTGCTGTATATAGGCCTTGGGTTCCAACCCCAATACCAAAAAATGCTGATCCCATTGTCATACCTCCTATTACTGTTTTATATCTTCTTCCTTATTACTTTGTATATAGATTTATGTATTATCTACCGACGATGCCCATTGAAGTAACCACTTGTTCAATCATTCTGTCTACAGTTGTTACAACTCTAGCAGCGGCATTATAGGCATGTTGATATTTCATCATATTCCCTAATTCTTCATCCGATGAGACGCCTGTAAGTGTCTTTCTTTGATTATCAATCTGGGTTGCCATCAATTGTTGATTTTTTGTCTGATTTTTAGCTGTATAACCTAGGTTACCTAGATTACCTACAAAACCGGTATAATACTCTCTAAAAGTCATGGCTCCGGTCGTACCCGGTTCTAAGGTGCTGAAGCTTGCATCCCATTGTTCAAGTAATCTTGACGCCACTTGACTGTCCCCGTCATAACCTAGATTCTGACTTAGAGCAATCCTGTTATAATCCATTAGAATAGCTGGATTGATCATCAGATTGCCTGCTGAATAAAGGGAGTAGGCGTTGGTTGGGTCTTCTTCATTGTAATTGCCCAGTGCGTCATATCTGGGCATGAATTTCCTTGAAAAGATCTCATCACCCTGAGTGCCGTTTAAGCCAAAGGGTGCATTAAGAGTGTCAAGTTCCTGAGGTGGACCCGGTAAATTGGGTGAAATTGTATTATTAATCATGGTGACAATACCATGAATCAAATTATCAAATTGTGCTTGAGCAGACATGATGGCAGATTCTTTAATCTCATTATTATAAACATTCACATCATTAAGATCTAAATAATTCGCACTTCTGGTACCGCGAGCTAATATCAATCCTTTAAGTTTGCCCACATCGTTATCATACTCGGGACCTATCGGATTATCAAAGTTAAATACCGGTTCATTCAAATGGGGCCAACTGGGTCGAATTAACATGCTAAATGGTTCTGCTTGCATGGTACCCATAGGTACATAATCGCCTTTTATCACGAATGGAACATTCTCCACACTGACTAATAATGCACCATCTTTATCTTCTCTATACTTTACACTCACCATGGTTGACAGCTCATCTAAAAGCTTATTTCTAAGGTCTCGAAAGTCATTGGCATTCCCACCTGCTAGTTCCGCTTTGGATATAGTGTCATTTAACATATTCATTTCTTTTCCAATGGTGTTGATCCGATTGATCTGATCCGTAATCTCTGTATTCACATTTCTTTGATAGTCATTGAGTTGATTCATAATTAGATTAGATTTTTCAACAAATATAACCGCATTCTGAACAAAAGAGCCTCGTGTCTCTAAGCCATCCGGGTGCTTGGATAACTCATTAATTGAAATCCATAAATCATCCAGAATCTTAGAAAAAGATTCACCTTCTGTTTCGCCAAGTATGGTTTCTATTTCATTAATCGCTGTGGCTGTTGCTTCATAAAAGCCTTGTCTTCCGGATTCTTCTCTATAAGATTGATCCAGAAATATATCTCTAACTTGACGAATGGACTGTATGTCTGTTCCAAGTCCTACACTCATAGTTGATGTACCATTTTTCCCTATATGAATGTAGTTACTTTCCTTGATTAGTACCTGTTGCCTAACATAACCATCTGTATTAACATTGGTCAAGTTATGTGCAGTTGTATTAAGGGCTGACTCACTTGCCCTTAGAGCAGATAATGCGGTAGATAAGCTGCTAATGGATGACATGCGCGTCACCTCCTATATACTTTCGAATTATTATTTTGCTTTATTGTTTGGCATCAAAGAAATTCGTACTGTTGCTTTGCTGGTAGCCTTTACCTTTTGGTTTATAACTATTACTGGTAATGGGCTCTTTGCTACTTTGTATGGCATTCATGGTGAATTCAACAAATTCAAGAGATTGTCCAATAAGCTGCTCGTTCATCTTGTTCATGTCTCTTAGCGGTTCAATAACTTCTGTCAAATGCTTAGTGGCTACTATCAACTTACCTTGTTCTTCTTTTTGACCTTCTAGGAGTTCAATCAGCTTGGCTACAGTCATTTCACCCGGTACTTTATTGGTGACCAAACATATATCCTCAATAACACTTATTCTTTTCTTCTCAAGACGCAAAAGTAGCCCAGCCAGTTCTTGCTCTTGTTTCGTCAGTTCCTGTAGGCCGGGCAAATCCCCATTAATAATAACATCCTTTTTATTATTCGCCACTTCAAGTAGAAGTTTATAACATCCTGTTTCTTCCTCTAGTATTCCTATTAGATCTTCTATTAAACTTGCCATCTAAATGATAGATCCCTTCTTTGTGAGTATGCGGCATGCTTATGCCTAAAAAAGTATAACCCATAGTATTCGCAATTCGGATATCAAAAATACGCCTTACTTACTCGTATGACTGTCATCTTCTTACGAATAATATGGATTAGAGTTGAGCGATGATCTTGTCTGCAACTTGAGCTGCCGTTATGTTATAAGTACCGGCTTCCATTTGTTGTTTAATCTCATCTACTTTTGCTTGTCGCACATCCGGTGTCTTACTAACCGCCGCTTTTGCTACGGATAATTCCTTTGCAAAATCCGACAACGCCAAAGTATCCTTACCGGCTGCAACCGATGATGAACCATAGGCTTTTTGTGCCTTGTTAGGTTTGTAAGCTTGATTCACACCGTGTATACCATTGATTCTCATATCATTCACCACCTTTGTTTTTATCTCACTTTATTTATCGGCATCTCTTCATGGTTCATTAAGTTATTTTTTATAAAAATCAAAAAAACAACCTCTTAAATTGTTTAGAGGTTGCTTGAGGTTGCTTTTTTTATCGATCTTTGTTCATAAAGCGCATCTTTGTTTCCTTCTTTTGATTGGCAAAGGGGTTCTCTTCCACCTTTTTAGGCCGATCATAAGCGTTGTTCAAATCATTGGTAACGGTTTTTTTACAAGTATCACAAAAACGTCCGGTCTTAATGGTCACACCACAAAGTTCACAATCAATACCAACACCCGAGTCCTTGGAGAAGGATAGTTTTTCTTCTCTAATCCACTGCTTGATTTGCTTAACATCTACTTCGTTGACCTCTGCCACTTCAGCAATGGATGCATCTGGATTGCGTTTCACATAAGTTCTAACTGTTTTAAACTCCTCTTCAAGATTCTTATTACAAGAAGGACAAATCGGCCTACCTCCAATATAATTAAAAATCTTACCACACTTAACACAATTTTTTACATTCATTCTAACACCTCCATGATTCATGAATTATTACAGGTGTAAGGCCTATTCTACATCCCTCTCCCAATAGCTATGGATAAACAGTAGACCGCTTCTGCACCTTGAATCTTTAATGCTTTTGCACAAGCATCCATGGTAGAGCCTGTTGTATAAATATCATCAATGAGTAGGATGGTCTTACCTTCAACATGTGCTTTGCTTGCAAAAAAGGCATCCTGCATATTATCCCATCTCTCCTTATCTGATAGAACTTTTTGAGGCTCTGTTGGTTTATCGCGCCATAAAACCTTTTTCCCTCCCATCTGTAAATCAAAACTTTTTGCAAAATGCTTAACCATAAGTTCGGTTTGATTGAAGCCACGTTCTCTTAACCGATGCTTATGTAAAGGTATAGGCAATACCATATCCACTTCCCATCTAATAGTTTCATTATAATACCTAATCAATTCTTTAGCAAACAATACGCCATATTCTTTTCTTTTTTTGTATTTGAAATCGTAAATACTTTGCTTAACCAAGCCTTCATATACCCATATACTACGGCCTTCTTCATAAAAATGTGGTCTTTTTCCACAATCAAAACATCTTGAATCGAAAGGATCCGCTAAGGGTTTCCCGCATAGTTCACAAAGATCTTCTCTTAGATGAGGATGTGCATTTTCACAATGTGGACATAAGGCTTTATCATTACCATAGTCTAGGGTTTCCTCACATAATAGGCAGAAGTTCGGATATAGCAAAGCCAAGAGGTGCTTCCATAGGTTCGATATTAACCCCTTCATTTTACTGAAAACACCTCCAATAAACGTTGTTTTAACGCCGAATTCCTCAGCATCTCTCTTTTATTCTGAATCATTTGTGTGACAACCTTTTCATCGCCCACTAAAACCACATATCTTTTAGCTCTGGTAATACCTGTATACAACAGATTCCTGTTTAACAATAATGTCGGTCCTTTAAACATCGGCATTATAACAATAGGGTATTCACTTCCTTGAGACTTGTGGATGGTCACTGCATAGGCTAAATCCAGCTCATCTAACCCTTTAAACTCATAATAAACCATTCGGTCATCATCAAAGAGAACTTTTATCTTTTCTGTATAGAGATTAATTTCTACGATTTGACCCATGTCACCGTTAAAGACACCTAAACCTTCATCTACTGTAAAGCCATAGTCGCTCATAATGCGCCAACCAATGTTATAGTTATTCTTAATTTGCATCACTTTATCACCTTCTCTAAACAGACGGGTGCCATATATTTTTTCTGTTTTGTCTTTAGAAGGTGGGTTGAGATTTTTTTGAAGCTCCAAATTCAAATTATCCACACCCAGAAGTCCTTTACGGGTGGGGGTTAGAATCTGAATACCTTCTGAACTCTCAAGTTCTGCGAATTTGGGCAATCTGGACTTGATTAATGTAATAATCTCTCCAATCACATGCCTTGGATCTTGTCGTCTGACAAAAAAGAAATCCTTGGTATTATTTGCAAGGTCAATCATTTCACCTGAATTGATTTTATGTGCGTTGACGACAATATGACTTTCTCCTGCCTGTCTAAAAATCTGCTCAAGTTTAACGGTGTGGATATAACCTGAGTGAATAATATCTTTTAATATATTACCGGGGCCTACAGATGGTAATTGGTCCTGATCACCAACAAAAATGACTCTTGTCCCGGGAACAATGGCCTTAAGTAGGTGATAGGTTAGTACCGTATCCATCATGGAGGTCTCATCAATAATAATGACATCTGCTTCAATAGGGTAGTCTTCATTACGTTCAAATCTCTGATGTCCCTCAGCACCTCCACTTATTTCTAGTAGACGATGAATGGTTTTTGCACTTAGGCCCGTGGTCTCAGACATACGTTTTGCGGCTCTTCCTGTAGGCGCTGCCAGCAGTACTTCTTGCCTTCTTTCCTCAAAAAGTTTAATAATAGCATTTAGAGTTGTGGTTTTTCCTGTACCGGGACCACCGGTTATGACCAAAGTGCCACAGGTCAGCGCTTGGGTAATGGCATTTTTTTGATTTTCATCAAAGTTAATACCCATTTCTTTTTCTATATGCTCAACTTCTTGATCAGTATAATCATGTTGCTCCAGACTGACATGAGTCAACTCAAATAGCTTTGCAGCAATATACTTTTCCATATTGTCAAATGAGGTCAAGAAAATACACACTTTTCTTTCAATTTCCTCAATCATGATATGCCCATTTAGCTGTAAGTTCATAAACGCATGGTCAAAGTCAAGTACTTCAATATTCAATAGCTCAGTTGTCAGCTCTATAAGCCGTTCTCTTTCAAGATAGGTATGCCCTTCAAGCGTACTTCGTATCAAGATATGCTTGATTGCCGCCATCATTCTAAAGTCCGATGTTTTTTCAATGCCAATCTTCTCGGCAATGTCATCGGCCATCCTAAAAGATATGCCTTGTATGTCTTCCGCTAATATATATGGATTTTTTTTGACGATGTCATAGGTTCTTTCTTTATATTCACCAAAAATCTTTAGAGCGTAAGTTAATGACAAACCATACTCTTGTAAAAATATAACAACTTGTCGCATGCTTCTTTGTTCATAAAAGATGGAAGCAATATTTTGAGCCATTTTTTCACTGATGCCTTTAATCTCAGCCAACTTTAACGGTTCATTTTCAATAGTAAAAAATGTATCTTCCTTGAAACGTTCTACAATCTTCGTGGCTAATGAAGGACCAATCCCTTTGATAGCTCCTGATCCTAAGTATCTCTCAATCGCCGCTACTTCACCTGGCATATTGGTCTCTATATGGGTCACCTGAAGTTGTCTCCCATAGATGTTATGGGAGGTGTATTCGCCTTCAGCTATGATATGTTCTCCTACTGTGATACCATACATAAATCCTACAACCGTCATTTCGTCATCTTTGGTTGCAACTGTAAGTACCGTATAGCCATTGTCTTCATTACGATAAATAATGTCTTCTACTGTGCCTTCAATTCTTTCCATACAGTCACCTCTTTTAATACTTTCACATCCATTTATTCTACCATATGTTTGGTTTGAAGGTCTATGAATATAATGGTATGCGCAAAAAAAGACTGTCTCATATATGAGTCAGCCTTTTTTATTGGTTTATTTATTAATTGCAGCTTTCAGCATAGCCACCTTATCTGTCTTTTCCCATGGTACATCAATGTCCGTACGACCAAAATGTCCGTAGGCAGCAGTTTGAGCATATATGGGTCGTCTTAATCCTAAACTCTTAATTATAGCTGCCGGTCTTAGATCAAAATGTGCTTCAACAAGTGCTGTGATGGCTTCATCGGTGATGATCCCTGTGCCATGACTATTCACATATATGGATACAGGGTGGGCAACACCAATAGCATAGGCCAATTCTATTTCACATTTTTTGGCAATACCGGCTGCAACGATATTTTTAGCCACATAGCGGGCTGCATAAGTGGCGGATCGGTCCACTTTGGTTGGGTCTTTTCCTGAGAAAGCGCCACCGCCATGACTGGCATAACCGCCATAAGTATCTACGATAATCTTACGCCCTGTTAATCCCGAATCACCTTGAGGTCCACCAATTACAAATCGGCCAGTAGGGTTAATAAAGAACTTGGTCTTGTCATCCAGCAATACCTCTGGTACAACCGCATGTACCACTTCTCTTATCAAATCTTCTTTGATTTGAGCTTGTGTTACTTCTTCATCATGTTGAGTAGAAATAACGATTGTATCCACTCTCACCGGTTGATCATCAATATATTCGATTGTCACTTGTGATTTACCATCCGGTCTTAAATATTTAAGAAGTCCTGACTTACGAACATCTGAAAGCTTTTTAGTCAATTTATGAGCTAAAGATATGGGTAATGGCATCAATTCTTCTGTCTCATCACAGGCAAAACCAATCATCATTCCTTGGTCACCAGCACCTGTTCCTTCATCATCTTCCTCTTCACCCATTCTTACTTCTAAAGCTTCATTAACGCCCATAGCAATGTCTGATGACTGCTCATCTATGCTGACTAGAACCGCACAGGTTTCTGCATCAAATCCATAATGGGCACTTGTATAGCCTATCTCTCGAATTTTATTACGTACCACTTTCGGTATATCCACATAACAGTCCGTTGTTATCTCTCCCATAACCAAAACCATGCCCGTGGTTACGGCTGTTTCACAAGCCACCCTCGCATTAGGGTCTTGTGCTAATATTGCGTCCAGTACTGCATCTGATATTTGATCACAGACTTTGTCCGGATGTCCTTCTGTAACCGACTCAGATGTAAATAATCTTCTTGTCATTATATTTCCTCCTAATTTCAAATAAACGATTTTGATGTCAAAACTTAGTTTTGATCCTTTAACCTTCTTTGTTACTATGAAAACTTTTCAACGCTTAAAATGACAATTGCACCAAATAGAAATGCCAATGCTGATGTAATCATTAAGGTAACATCATATTGGATATCCTTTGGTATTAGCACTATTGCTGAAGCAATAATAAGTCCCAAGATGATACTAACTGTATTTCGACGATGTTCTCTCAAATAATATTGCACCAACTTGGCACTCAATATTATGCCTAGCATAACACCTATTCCTACAAAAATTAGTGGGATTAAGATGTTCCAATCAAAAGATAAAACCTCTGCTACATATGATTTAAATAGATAGTATTCGCCAACAATTAGTAAAAACATTGAACCACTAACCCCTGGTAAGAGCATAGTAGCGCCAACAACTATACTGACCAGTAATAATTTGATAATCAGAAAAAGTGTAATTTCTGGAAATACATCTATTTGATATGCTTTTTCTCCCGGATTTAAGTAAGTCATTACAAATACAAGCATCATGCCTATAGAAACAAAAACCCATGATGCACGGTGTTCCTTTAATTCCTTCTTAATCAAAGAAGGAATGCTAAGAGCAATAAGACCGGCAAACCAAAAAAGAGTATGTATTGGATAGTGGCCAAATAACCAATCTATAACTTTTGCAAACGTGATTAATCCAATAATAGCACCTAATAATATTTGTAATAAGAATATAATATCATTCTTTCTTTGTGGGTTGTTGATCTTGAAAATTCGAGATACACTCTCAATCATCTTATCAAAGAGCCCTAAAATCACCATGATTGTTCCACCACTGACACCTGGAATAATGTTAGCCATTCCAATAGCCATACCACCCATTATATTTTTTATCATCATGTTCCCTCTTTATTCTTAATTCCGCTGGTTCTTAATGCTATGAAAAATAATCAGGCTCGATTATAACATATTTTTTACGTTATGACTAATACTTTAACCTATTTCTTATGATGAAATATCAGTATACTATGGGCCACTGCTCTTTCTTCTCCACCTGATGGTTCATTAATGACTTCATTATTAATAACCATCGTAGACGAAGACCCTCCATCCAAATAAGCTGCATGGATACAACCTAACTCCAACATCAGCTTAGCCGACTCCTTGCCTGTCATACCTAAGCTTTTACCTTCAAGACGTCCATCTACAACAGCAAAAATCAAATGGTTGTCTTTAGTGACACCCACTAAGGTTCTCGGCTGATAGGCGGTGGTATAACCCATGAATGGTTCATAATCCTTCGCTATATTAATACCATTCTTGACTAGCCAGGCACCAGTAGCAAATGCTTCTTTAACATGAACATCTCCCAACCCATAGTCCAGTTCTAAGGAAAAGGAATCTCCAATCTTAATGGCTTGATGGACACCTACATAGGTAAGAACATGATCCCAACCCTTTAATTCTACCGGCTGATCTGTTACCATGATTTCCATTACACGATTCTCACGAATTAAATAATTGGTACTTAGTCGTCTTACCCGTGATGTTTTGCCATAAATCTCATCAAACAGAACCCACTTCCCATCGGGAACCTGACCATTAAAGCCATAGAGCTCAATTTTTTGACTCTGGATGTTCACAAATGCTTTCAATCTCACATTCGCAATAGATACTTGGTTGTCTGAGTCAATTAGAACCGTAGGTGTTCCAATAAACTGAGCACGTATCGGCTTCCCGTCACGAACCAGTAGGCCATAGGGTAAACCTAAGTCATTGTAGAACATACCGTTGACACCCATTATAGCTTTGTTCTCTTTGACCATGGACGAAGTGGTTTCAAAACCATATAAGACACCAAAAGATAAACCATTTTCCACTCGAATTTGCTCATTATTCATATCTATATCCAATATACGAATCACTTCGGGCTTCAGCGGATACACGCGTTCTATAATCTCATATTGAATACCACCATAGAGCTGTGTTGAATAATAGAGTATGCCCATGATCACCACCATGATTTTGATCATTGTCTTTCTCCTAGCCTTTTGTCGTTAACATCTGTTTTCGTATTATACCATAAAATGCATTCAAATAGAAAGACTGCTTTCCTATCATCTAAGAAGCGCAGCCTTATTTCTTCAACTTATATTATGGTTAAGAGTCAAAACTAGGTTCACTAAATGTACACAACATATTATCATTCTTACTTCTTCAATTGTTGATATAACATGTCTTTAATGCCAGCCCCTTGTCCTTTGGATATTTCTTTAGAATATGCTTCGTAAAGCATGTCTTCATAGATTTTTCGACCTTGGCTTTCTTCATAAAGACCGGACTTGGGTATGGATTTTCGCATTTCAGTAAATACTTTATTTAAATAATAGGATTCAAATTCTGCACAAGCATCTTTAAGTGCTTCATCATCTTTGTTTTCCATGGCTCTTTTTATGATATTCTGAAAACCTTCGTCTTCGACTTTGCTTTTTGTCGTTTCTGTACTTGTTAACGTGTTTAAAAAACTACTGTCCAGTCCGCTTATTTCCATCAATTTCACCTACCGCTTCAACTCATTGGCACGTTGCAACATCTCATCTGAGCTCTGAATCGCTTTCGAACTTAATTCATAGGCTCTTTGAGCAACAATGAGTTTGACCATTTCCTCAACCGCTTGAACATTTGATGCTTCTAAGGCTCCTTGAACGACCATGCTACCTTCCACGTCTTCATTATCTACTTCTACTATAGGAATTCCAGAGGCAACTGTCTGTTCATAAAAACCGCCACCGATGGTCTTAAGACCTTGAGTATTCTGGAATTGTACCACCTGTAATTGTATACCAAGCTCGACACGGTCACCATCAACAATCGTCGAGAAAATACCCCGTTCATCTACCGACAGTTTGTCTGCTACAATGGTTTCATCAAATATAATCGGCTCTCCGTCTATACCTAATACAGGACGACCAGTAGAAGTGGTCAACATGAGTTCACCATCTAAAATAGATGTTTTGAAGCTGCCATCTCTCGTATAGATTTCATTCCCATTTACGTCCATTAGAGCGAAAAAACCATTGCCCTCAATAGCAAAATCAAGTGGGTTTTCTGTTCGTTCGAAAGTGCCTTGGGTGAAAGACTTAACAGATGCTACTGTTCGTACGCCATGTCCGACTTGAAGATTAACCGGACTTCCACCATTTGCAGTGTCTCCAGCATTTTTCATGGTTTCGTAGAGTAAGGATTTGAATTCTAAGCGTTCTTTCTTAAAGCCTACCGTGTTGACATTTGACAAATTATTGGCAATACTATCGACGGTTGCCTGCTGGGTTTTCATACCGGATGCAGCTGTCCATAATGATCTCATCATATTATGTTAACCTCCTTCGGAATCTTGCAAATTCGTGACTGGTTACCTGACTATCTCAGCATTCCCAGATGATCGTTGAGTATTATCTAATAGAACCGACATTGTTAACCACTTTTTCCATGGTCGCATCGTAGGTCTGAATGATTTTTTGATTGGATTCATAGGTACGCATAACGTTAATCATGTTAATCATCTCTTCTATACTGTTGGCATTGGAACTTTCTAAAAATCCTTGTTCCATCGTCCCTTCATAAGGTGTTTCTACAGTTGCATCAGTACCAAAATATAGACTCCCACCCTCTTTCTTAAGGGTTTTTGTGTCTTCTATACCCACAACCTGAATCTGACCCATACGCACTTCATTAGAATATATGGTGCCATCCTTGTTGATTCGAACATCTTGTTGATCCAAAATTAGCCGTGTATTTTCCTCACCGAGAACAAATAAACCCTCGCTTGTCACCAAATGTCCTTCTTGATCTAGCATAAAAGAGCCGTCTCTGGTATATCTTTCTATCATATTACCTTCTTCATCCAAACGTCCAACTTTAATCATGCCTCGGCCTTGTAACGCTACATTCAAACTTTCATCGGTCTGTTTCAGTGAACCTTGCATATGGTCAGTATGTATTTCTTCTGTTTTGACTCCAAGGCTCATCTTACCGATAGATTTACTATAGGGCACTTCAGGATCATTTATTTTCAAGGTTAACATTTCCTTAAATGAAGCTAAGACAACTTGATCTTTTTTGTAGCCTGCAGTATCCACATTTGCAAGATTATTAGAGATGGTATCCATCTTTTCTTGTTGACTTCTCATACCTGTATAAGCTGTATAAAGACCTCTAAACATTGTGTCACCCCATTATCATTTATATTCTCTTATCTATATCGTACCTTTTTCATAAAATATTAATAGATTAAGATTTTTTTTTGCAACTAATAAACTCAACTTACCCCTCGTCTGGGAAAGTCGAGTTATTAATTTATGTTTTATTCATACCTTAAGGATTCGATGGGATCTAGGTCTGCTGCTTTTTTTGCTGGATACACACCAAAAATTATGCCTAATAGAATAGATCCAATAAAAGCAATTACTGTGGTTTTAATATCCACTACCGGTGGTATCTTGATTACACTGGATATAATCGCACCGGTTAAAACACCTAAAAGAATACCAATCAGACCGCTAAAACCCGTCATTAATATAGATTCCGTCAGAAACTGTAGTACAATATCTCTTTTTTTAGCGCCTATAGCTTTTCGTATTCCGATTTCCCTTATACGCTCCGTTACTGAAACCAACAGTATATTAATAATACCAATGCCACCAACAATCAAGGTTATGATGGCAATAACGAGCAAAACCATAGATATAACGTTTAATATACTACTAACTGATTTTTGTATATCTTCTACGCTTGTAGCCAAATATTTGTCCTGGTTATCATGTACAAATTCCAATAGCTTTATGATACGACTACCTGCTGAAGCAAGGTTCTCCTCCGGGTCAATGGAGACCTGAATCTGATCTACATGTTCTGTCCCAAAAAATGTTTGCATGGTGGTAATAGGTGCAATCACTTCAACAGGAAACTCAATACCTTCTAGTAAAGACGAGAACAAGTCATCCTCTGTATTTAAGACACCAATTACTTTCAACTTCATAATATCACCATAATAATTCGTCAATCTGACCTCTTCACCAAGAATGTCTGTCCTGTTGAAATATTGTTTGGCAAAAGTATCCGGAACAATTATGACCCTTCTTTGCCCTTCTACATCCGATCCAGATATAAATCTTCCCTCTAACAAGTCAATGGTTTGAAAACTGGTGTATTGAGATGTGGCACCTGCGACCATGGCATCACGATTCCCTTCCTCCATACGAACACTAGAAAAAAAGGTTGCCGCAGCTGTAATGTTCTCAACTTCATCTACACCTCGAACAATACTATCCATATCTTTTAAAGTCAGTCGGTCTCTATCTTCCAAGTTCGTACCTGTCGCTTGAATGATGATGGTGTTTGCTCCCAGTTTACCCAATTCAGAGGATATATAAACCTTGGTAGCATTACTAATAGCCATAATAGCCACAATGGAAAAAACACCCATAATAATACCCAGCATGGTTAAAATAGAACGAAGTTTATTGGTGGTCAAACTTAAGAAAGCCTGTTTGAAATTTTCTGTTAAATGCATACTACATGCCTTCTTTCTCTAGGTCATTGATCACTTTCACCTTCATACCATCTTTTAGACTGAGGGATGGATTGTTAATAACAAAATCACCTTCCTCTAACCCTTCCAAAACCTCTGCATCGAAATCAGCTGTAATACCTAATACAACAATTCGCTCTTCAATAATGCCATTTTCCGTAACCACATAAGCTAGCTTATTATTTTCCCGATCATCTCTAAACATGTCATAAGAAGCCACTAACACTTGTTCCTTATAAGATGTTGTAATCTCACAATCGGCTGTATATCCTGGCTTTAATTGGTCCATATCTTTTGTTATTGTAATTTCAATTGGTACTGTTGTTGCCTCTTTGCCATTCACCAAGGCTTGAACTGCTTTTGGCGCAATAAAAGACACTTCACCTTCTATGGATGCGGATTTTGATATGGCGTCTCCTGTGATAATAACTTTTTGGCCTAATATAATATCCTTGATATCATATTCCCTAACATTTGCAGCCACCTTCATCTTCTTCATATCCATTAATGTCAACATCGACGTAAAGGTCGGTGATTGTTCTCCTTCAGATATATGTACTTCTGTCACAATGCCGTCACCTATTGCATAGGCTAAATCCGATATTTCTTTGATTCGATTCTCTAAGGTGGTAATATTCACTTCTAAGCTCTCAAGGTTTTTCACTTGAATCGTCACATCTATTTGTGTAGACTGATTGGCTTGATGGTTGCTTTCAAGCAGCGCTGACAAATCATCCTCTGCTCTTTTCAAGTTCAATTTAGAAGTCGCCAGTTGATTCTCCGCTTCTTCTACAGCCTTTTTCATCGTCTTAAATTCCTCTTCGGAAATAAACCCTTCACTAAATAGAATACGACTTCTTTCCAGATTAATATGCTGTTCTTCTAAGTATTTTTCTGCTGTGCTTACGGAAAGTCTAGATAGTTCTAAGGCTATTTCCCCATTTGTGGCTGTTGATGTAGATGATAAACCACGAAGTTTCTCAAGTTGTAATGTCTGTATTTCATAATTAAGCTTTGCCTGTTTAAGCTCAGCCTCTAGATTGGTCATATCCACCACAAAGAGCGCTTGCCCTGTGGTCACTTGATCCCCAACTTCAACCAATACTTCTTCAATCTGCAGAGGTGTGCTGGAGATAACCTCCAATTTGTTACTCTCTAAAACGGTACCTGTTATAAGAATACTTGAAAATAGATCATCACGTTGTAAGGCTGTGACCTCGACTTCTTGAGCCTTGCCGCCACCGAAACCACCCTCACCGCTTCTATCTTTATTCAAATTATAAATGATCATAATGGCAATAATGCCAATAATCAGAACCACTATCCCAATTTTTTTCTTCAATTCTTCAACCCCTTACATTTGCATCGATGATGCCATATTTGCCAGCAATAAGGTAATGACAGATATGGATGCCCCAAATAAAAAGGACAACCCTACAATGATACCTGCTGCTTTTTTGCTTAAACTTGCCACAACTCTAAGTCCTACGAAAGTAATGTATAAACTCCAAAGGCTAATGACTTCAATTGGCGCCAAAACAGCTGACAAAACAGAGCCGTCCATAGACTCCGGAAGTAAGCTAGAAAGACTTGTCACCGCAACTGTTGGCATTTCTCCTTTAATTAGCGTCATGACCATCATAATCAACCATGTAAAAACAGATAGTATACCAATATGGACCGTCATAGAGAAAATTTGCTTGAATCCGGCCGGTGATTTTACAATCTTCGCCACTACAAAATAAATAAATGCAACAAACAACATGCCAATAAGCACACCAATAGGCGTAAAAACAAAGGTTGAAACTTTGGCTATGGTTAAAGGCAATTCCATCATGCTTTCCGTCATAACTTGGCCGCTACCCTCTAATTGTTTTTCGATTTCCTTTATCATGCTCACTTCAAACTGTCCCCAACACACTAAGTAATAGACAACTGGTGCAAATATTGTTATTAATAAAGGGATTAACCAATTAGGTTTGGCTTTGATTGCTTTGAAAGCTTCTGTCGGAGAAAAAATAATATTGGCCATCTTTACTATGGCTGAGGATGTTTCTCCTTCAAATTCTTCCATTTCTTCTATTTTTTCTTTTTCATACATCTCATTGCTGTTATTCATACCCCTCATGTCATTCATATCGTTCATGTTGTTCATGTCTTTGTTTTCTTCCACTTCATTTGTGTCTACATTGTTTTCTTCATCTCTCATCCTTGTTTCCTCCATTTAATGACGCATTGAGCGCTTTTTCTTTTTGTTTTAATATGTCAAGTGCTTGTATCGGTTTCTCAACCAGCCGGTCGCTGGTTAAATAGCCGTCAGCAAATGTTATAACACGTTTGGTATGCTCTGCAATATCTGGCTCATGGGTAACGATGATAACTGTGACCCCTTCTTCATTAAGTTTTTGAAACTCTGCCATAATTTCTTCTGATGAAAGCGAATCCAGATTTCCTGTAGGCTCATCAGCTAATATGATTGCCGGTCTATTAACTAAAGCTCTAGCTATGGCCACACGTTGTTTTTGACCACCGGACATTTCATTGGGTTTGTGATCCATACGATCTGCTAGACCGACCCGTTTCATGGCCTCCATACCTCTTTCTTTGCGTTCCTTAAAATGAACCCCAGCATAAATCATGGGTAACTCAACATTTTTTAAAGCCGAGATTCTGGGTAACAAATTAAAAGACTGGAAAACAAAACCAATCTTCTTATTGCGTATGGAGGCCAACTCATCGTCATCCAAAGTGGCTACATTCAACGCTTCTAAATGATAATCCCCGCAAGTCACCCGATCAAGACATCCAATGAGGTTCATTAATGTTGACTTTCCCGAGCCTGAGGGACCCATAATGGATATGAACTCCCCCTTTTCTATGTTTAGATTAACCTGTTTCAGAGCTTCTACAGCAATATTACCCTTGCCATATGTTTTTCCTACATTGCTTATTTTTATCATGCCTTCACATCCTATTTTTATTCTATGATTGGTTAAGGTGTCAAAACTATATAGTTGAACTTTTGCATACAATATATAGTTATGAATGCATCAACGTAATCTATATATTGTATGTGAATTTAGTGAAACTTAGTTTTGACCCTTTAACCATGATTAGAGCGCCAATATTAATTTTCTTTAAATAGATGATCATGCCTACCCATTGTTATTATTTTAACCTTTGTTCTAATAAAATTCCATAAGTATTTCATTAAAAATAATTTAATGCAACTTTAATGTTGCTTACAAACCGCCGTCTAAGCCCAGTGCTTTTTTTGCGAGTTTATCTGCAAGTTCATTATAATAATCTCCAGAATGGGCCAAGACTTTAACAAATTCAATCTTATAGGACGCGCTGAATTTATTAAACAGGGTCACATATTCTTGAGTGCCTTTTTTCTTGGCTTGCCAGCTTTTTGTTGCCCATTTAGCTATGCCTTCATAATCATGATAGATGATTAACTTCTCAATTCCCATTGCGTCTTTATGGTTATGGACCCATTCCATGGCTCTTACAGCACCTAAAAGCTCCCCGGCGACATTTCTCATTGTGCCCAGCTCAGCGTCATCGCCTGCTTCATAAATATGAACCTCTTCCTCACAAATAAGAATAACCGCACCGCCGGCATATCGTTTTGTCCCATGATCATAACTACCATCTACATAAGCTCTGGCAATGATTCCTTCATCTACTTGATCTTCTTTTATATGGGCATCACCATTTATATGTTGATTCATTGGGGATGTCGAAGATGTATTCATATAAGCTTCCGCTTCTGCTAAGGTCTTAAAGCTTTTAAACTCAGCACCTGAATAGCCCTTTGTGTTGGCTTGGCATTCTTCCCAAGTTGAAAATATTCCTTTATTTTTCCCTTGTCTGACTGCATAGTATTTTTTTGGCATGAAGACCTCCTTTTCTATTTTATATATGATCCATTTACATCTTATCATACATTATTTATAGCTGTGTTTAAATAGATCTCTATGATAAATGAAGGAACAAGAAAGCTGAGGTTTTGCCCTCAGCTGCATATCGTTTGTTCCTATTTGACTAACTTTTCTTTTATTTTGTCTAAGAACGACTTGTTCTTGACCGGTTCCTGTGATTTTCTAAATTCAATAGGTCCAAGTTTTGGTAAGATGACTGTTTCAACTTTAACTTCCGGCTTAGGTTTTCTATGATGGACCGGTTTGCTTGGAACGTGGACTTTTTCTTTAACCCTTTCTATAATGGGTTCTGCCACATGGACAATCTTAGCTTTTTCTTCCATAACCTTTTGAGCCACTGGCTTATGCTCTCTTGGCTTATTGTCTCTTGGTTTGTGGTCCCTTGATTTATGGTCTCTTAACTTATGGTCTTTACCTGCATGTGCCCTTGGTGGTTTAACGCCGACCCATTTACCTTTTGCAGATGATACTGCTTCACGTACTTGCTCATCTGTTGGTAATTCTGTTTCCTTAATAAGACTGCCCACATGCTCTTCAATCTCATATAGCGTCATAATATCATCTGTTGTCGCAAGAGTAATGGCTTTACCTGTGTTACCTGCACGTCCTGTTCGACCAATACGGTGTACATAAGAGTCTTTTTCAATGGGTACATCATAATTAATAACCAAGCTTAAGTCATCGATATGTAGACCTCGAGCGGCAACGTCCGTGGCAACTACAATTTGAAGGGCACCTTTTTTAATCTTCTCGATGGTCTTCATTCGGCTCACTTGTGTATTGGCACCATGAATGGCGTCCACAATATAGCCTTTTCTTTCTAGATATGCTTGAACTTTATCAACCGCATAACGGGTGTTGCAGAAAATCAGACAGCTATCTGGTTGTTCGATTTTTAACAATCGATCTAACTGGGTCCTTTTTTCATTGGCTTCTACTCTATAATACAGTTGTTGAATGGCATCTACCGTTTTTGTATCTGATTCTAAAGCTATGGTTGTGGCTTCATTCATGTAAGCCTGACATATTCTCTGAATCTCAGCCGGCATGGTCGCTGAAAAGAGCATGGTTACACGATTCTTAGGCAACGTTTTAATGATCTTAACCACTTGATCGATGAAACCCATGTCCAACATACGGTCTGCCTCATCTAGAACAAGAAATCGTATCCCTTTTGTTGGCAGTGATCTTCGTTGAATGTGGTCAAAGACACGTCCTGGGGTACCGACAACAATCGACGCACCTTTTTTGATTGCCTCCACTTCAATGTTGATGTTGTGTTGTCCGTATACCGCTGTTGTGGTCACTTCTTGGTACTTCGACATCAGACTGATGTCACTTTCAACTTGGACGGCCAACTCTCTTGTGGGTGTTAATATGAGCGCCTGGGGCCCTACCACATCTTCCTTCATCAAGTGTAGCATTGGAATACCAAAGGCACCGGTTTTGCCACTACCTGTCTTTGACATGACCACCAAATCTTGATGATTCAGAACATGGGGTATGGCTCTACTTTGTACATTTGTTGGGGATTCAAAGCCCATTTCTTCTATTGCCTTGACAATAATAGGGTCTACCCCTAAATCAATAAAGTTATTATTCATTTTGCCTACTTTCCTTAACCTTGTTTATGGTTTATTTTTACATCTTGCGGATGTATCTGATTAACCTATTCTGCCTTATACTTTATCATTATCTAGATGCCAGGTCAATTATTATCCTAAATAAGATAGCGTTAATTTACTGTCGGAAAAGTAAGGATAAAAAAATCCAGATGAGATATTCTGCGTTCTATGAAAACCATCTTACCATAATTTTAAATTTCATTGTACCTTTTCCATTAAATTCATATGCTTAAAAGCCAGTCCATTTAGGATTGTGGCTACTAGACTTTAGTATATCTAAATTCGTTGGCTAAAAACCCTTCCATGACTACATTGCAAACGACCTTCGTTGATACGTCCATGTATCAAACGAAGGTGGAATACATCCCTGTATTCTGGCGTTTTGCAACATAGTCATTCCAGGAACTTTATCCTCTACACATCTGGTTTCACTTTTTCTTATATCTTCTTATCAAATGTAGATTAAATGATGCCCCCTTAGTTTCTTTGTAAGACAATACATGCCATCTACTAACCCAATACTACCTGCGACTGTCTGATGGTTCCAAACATCTGTATAGGTCTTTTGTTTCCTTTTGATCTCTTTATCTACTTCAGTTTTTATCTCTTCCTGAATCATACGGTGCTGTTTTTCTTGCTTGTATTTAATCAAATCACACACTTTACCATCATTGGCTACATAAGCTCTAAGTCTTGCCATCTTCGTTACACCTTCCTTTGACCATCCTAGTGGACGGCTACTTAACCTTGAAGATAGGAGGTGGCTCACTTGACCTTCAGCACTGCAGCCCATCCTTGCATATTCATCATGATTAGGTCTTATTATAGCTTCCCAGTGATTGCTTATGTATACCCTGGTTCTTCTTATCTGTTCTTTTCTATTCTCGCCATCTGAGTACTCAAGGGCTATGTCAAAGACTGTATTGACTGCTTTTTTATCTTCCGATCTTATGCCATCATAGATTGCCTTTCTTGCATCTGATACTGAGTCACCAAGATGACCTATGGCTCTCATAATTGCTTGATTTAAATGGAATTTATCAAGCACAAAATGACACTTTGTCCCGAGCACATCGACTCCTGATTTTATCCACGATGCGCCATCTCCCATGATGTATATATGTTCCAAATAGTCTTCATCATAAACCATATCTATGTATTCAAGCACTTCTTCCCATAAGTCTTCACTCTTTTTGTAAACGCCTGCAAAGTAGTGTTTTCCTATTAGTCTATTTCTTTTACTTCTTTCGTCCATAAATTGTTGTATACTTGTTTACATAAGAAAAACACCTCTCTGTTATGATTTATGGTTTCTAGGCAAAACTTATAATATCACAACTTGGTGTTTTTCTTTTATCTTTCTTTATCCGAAAGTATCTTTACGCTAACCCTAAATGCCTAGTCATCTTTTTATCCTTTTTGCCAGTATTTCCTCTAATACTGATACTACAGTCTTCTTCAACAAATCTAACTTCAGATTCCTCGAATAGTTTATTATCTACGGAAGCACTTACTACAACAGCATTAGTATCCATAATATCTTTAATTTTGAGTGCTTTATGCTTCTCAAAAAGTTTCACCTTCTTATTATTATCAACGTTGTCATTGAACACAACAATCTTGCGCTTATTCTCAGTTTTAGCTAACGTGGGTTCATGAACTGCAAACATCGATGCCATTACAAATGCAACTGTTAATACACTAATTATTCTCCTCCTCATTCCTTCACCTCCCTTCTCACATAAATTCTTTAAACAACCATATACATCATGGATATTTACCTTTATTTCTTAAGCTTCTTAACAGACACAGGTACAGCATCCTGATAAAAGATAAAACTAAATTGTGTTGAAGCTACTTGTGCTACTATCAGTGCAGCAAATGCAAAGCTTGTACCTGCATACTTACGAAATGGCTTTAATATCTTTGACTTCTTCATCCCTTTCACCCCCTCTTTTTAAACTCCCTATGACTAATGAAATGGATGCTGTTACTACACCCATGATTGTACTGATCAGATATTTATTATCCGGTCTTGTGAGTGTTGCTATAAATAGGCAACCAATTGATAATATTGTCCCAATGATTCTACTCCTCTTCTTTACCTTAAAATATTCTTCATATTCTAAAACCATGTTTGTATGATCTACCGGTGCATACTTATAAATACTAATGCTAACTTCCCAAACTTTGTCGCACTCAATGTCAGATGCCTCTGTTTAAGGAATTAAAAAGTGCTAAAAACCATTGAAAATACTAGGTTTTCTCCACGATTTCACTTGCACTGTCGTGGATTTTTTGTTATAATAATTG